>JAABTM010000367.1 GCA_011389855.1 Desulfobacteraceae bacterium | reverse complement strand
AGCTGAAAGCCAAAAACGGCATCACCGCCGATCCGGCCTCGGAGATCTTCGTGGCCGTGGGCGCCATGCAGGTGATTTTCAACACCATGCTCCATCTGGTGTCGCCGGGCGAGGAGGTCATCGTCATCGATCCGGGGTACGATTATTATTCCCAGATCCGGCTTTTCGGCGGGGTTCCCGTCCGGGTTCCCGTGCGGGAGGAAAACGGCTTCAAGCTCGACCCGGCGGATGTCCGCAAGGCGGTCACCGACAAGACCAAGGTGATGATCCTCAACACCCCCGGCAACCCCACGGGCGCCATGTTCGACGAGGCGGAGCTGAAGGAGCTGGCGGAGATCGCCCAGGAGCGGGGGATATTCGTCCTGTCCGACGAGCCCTACGAGGATATCGTTTTCGACGGCCGCAAACACGTGAGCATCGGGGCCCTGCCGGGGATGAAGGAACTGACCATTTCGGCGTACACGCTGTCCAAGACCTACGCCATGACCGGCTGGCGGGTGGGCTACGCGGTCGCCCCCAAGCCCATCGTGGACGAGATGGAAAAGCTCATGGAGCACATGGTCTCCGGCGTGACGGCCCCGGCCCAGCGGGCCGCCCTGGCCGCTATCACCGGGTCCCAGGAATGCGTGGCCGAGATGCTGGCAGCCTATGAAAAGCGCCGAAAGATCGTCTACGACGGCCTCAACGCCATCGACGGGATCTCCTGCCTGGAGCCCGAATCGACCTTCTACGCCTTCCCCAACATCAAGGGGCTGGGCATGAGTTCCTGGGATCTGGCCAAATTCCTGGTCAAAGAACACAAGGTCGCCCTGGTGCCGGGATCCATTTTCGGCGACAATGGGGAAGGGTACATGCGACTGTCGTTCGCCGCCTCCGCCGGGCAGCTTGAAGAAGGATTGCGGCGGATCGCGGCGGGCGCAAAGGAGATTTTGTCCAGATAAGGAGCGCAACATGCCGCTGTTTTCAACGGAAGAATACCGGGAACGCATCCGAAAAACGGAGGCCGCCATGGCCGAGGCCGGCGTCGACGTGCTGGTCTCGGCCGACCCGGCCAACATGAACTACCTGACGGGTTACGACGGCTGGTCGTTCTACGTCCCCCAGGTGGTGGTGGTGAGCGCCGACGCCGACGAACCGGTCTGGATCGGCCGGGGGATGGATGTCGCCGGGGCCAAACTCACCACGTTTCTGTCCCATGACAACATCATCGGGTATCCGGACGATTACGTCCAGAACCCCGTGAAACATCCCCTTCATTTCGTCGCTGATCGGCTCAAGGAGCGGGGATGGGGCAAAAAGCGGGTCGGCGTGGAACTGGACGCCTATTACTACACGGCCCGGTCCGACCGGTCGTTGCGGGAAGGGCTGCCGGAGGCGACGTTCGTGAACGCCGACCTGCTGGTCAACTGGATCCGGCTGGTCAAATCCGACGCCGAGATCGCCCTCATGAAGGAGGCGGGGAAGATTTCGGAAAAGGTGATGGCCACGGCCCTGGAGCGGGTCCGTCCCGGCGTCCGGGAGTGCGACGCCGTGGCGGCGGTCTATAAGGCCCAGATGTCGGGCACGGAGGAATTCGGCGGGGATTACCCCAGCATCGTGCCCATGATGCCCACGGGCGAGAAGACCGCCACGCCCCACCTGACCTGGACCGACGAGCCATACGGGAACGAAACGGCCGTCAACCTGGAGCTGGCGGCCTGCCGCCACCGGTACCACAGCCCCCTGGCCCGCACGGCCTGGATCGGCAAGAACCCGCCGGAGAAGCTGACCCGGATCGCCGACGTGACGGTGGAGGGCCTCGACACGACCCTGGCGGCCATCAAGCCCGGCATGAGATGCGAAGAGGTGGAACTGGTCTGGCGGGAGATCATCGCCAAGGCCGGCCTGGAAAAGGAATCCCGCATCGGCTACCCCATCGGCGTCAACTATCCGCCCGACTGGGGCGAGCACACCGCCAGCCTCCGCCCCGGGGACAAGACCGTCCTGAAACCCAACATGTGCTTCCACATGATTCTCGGCATGTGGATGGACAACTGGGGCTTCGAGTGCAGCGAGGCGCTGAGGGTGACGGAGAACGGATGCGAGACGTTCGCGGAATTTCCGAGGAAATTGTTTGTGATCGACTGAGCCATGATCCACCACGCTGTCAAAGGCCAGACCTCCTACGGCGAAGCCGTCGGCATCCTGCTGCTCGACAGCCACGCGCCCTTTATCCACGGAGACGTGGGCAATGCGCGGAGCTACGGCTATCCGGTCCGGTTCAAACGGATCGACGGCCTCACCGTCGAGCGGATCTTCGCCCACGACATGACCTTCGTCGACCGGATGGTGGACGGCGCCCGGGAGCTGGAGCGCGAGGGCGTCAAGGCCATCACCGGCGACTGCGGCTTCATGGCAATTTACCAGTCGGCGGTCAAGGCGGCCGTCTCGGTCCCCGTGCTCCTTTCCAGCCTCCTCCAGATCCCCTTCATCCGCTCCACCCTGCCCGACGGCGCCAAGGTCGGCGTTCTCACCGCCAATTCGGAATCCCTTACCGACGACGTATTCAATCAACTCGGCGTGGATCGTTCTGGAATGGTGGTCGTCGGCCTGGAGACGAAACCGTATTTCAAGGCGGGGGCCCTGGACGAGGTGGGAACCCTGGACAGCGACAAGATCAGGGAGGAAGTCGTGGATGCCGCGACCGAAATGGCCGCCGCCCACCCGGAGGTGCGGTCGATCCTTTTGGAGTGCAGCATGTTGCCGCCTTACGGAGAAGCGGTCTCCCGGGCCGCGGGGCTGCCGGTCTACGATTTTCTGACCATGATCGACCACGTCTATTCGGCCCTCGTGAAGAAACGATTTGACGAAGGGGTGTAAAATGAGCGATTCTACCGCCATGGGCGATCCGATCCGAAAACGCATCCGCGAGTTGACCGAAGAATTGGTCGCGTTGCGCCGGGATTTCCATCGCTATCCGGAACTCGGCTTCCAGGAGCACCGGACGGCCGGAAAGGTAGAAGGCTATCTCAAGGGGATCGGTCTGACGACGCAACGGATGGCCGGCACCGGGGTGGTTGCCGTCCTGGAAGGCGCGAAACCCGGCCCGGTCCTGATGCTGCGGGCCGACATGGACGCCCTCCCCATCCAGGAGGAGACCGAGGTCGGCTACCGGTCCGCCAATCCGGGCGTCATGCATGCCTGCGGCCACGACGCCCACATGGCCATGCTCCTGGTGGCCGCCAAGGTGCTGGTGGAGCACCGGGGCCGGATCCGGGGAACGATCAAATTCGTGTTCCAGCCCAACGAGGAGATCGCCGGGGCCCTGACGATGATCGAAGAGGGCGTCCTCGACGACCCCAAGGTCGACGCAGTGGTGGGCATCCATGTCTGGACCCCGGTGGAATCGGGAAACGTGGCCGTCACCCACGGCACGGTCATGGGCGGGCTGGATGTCTTCAAGATCCGCATTCAGGGCAAAGGGGGACACACCGGCTTCCCGGAAGACGCCGTCGATCCGGTGATCGCCGCGGCCGGCGTGATCCAGACCACCCAGATCATTCAGACCCGTGAGATCACCGACCTGGAGTCCACCATCATCATGTTCGGCAAAATCCACGGCGGGACCAAGGCGAACATCATTCCGGACACGATCGATTTGGAAGGGACCATCCGGTTTCTCTACAAGGGCGGCCCGGAGAGCGAGGAACGGCCCACGGAACGGTTCATCCGAATCGTGGAAGGGGTCTGCGAAATCCATCGCTGCACCTGCGACATCGACATCGAACACGAGAACATCCCCCTCATCAACGACCCGGAGATGGTCCGCATCGCCCGGGCCGCGGCCGGAGAGATTTTCACGGATCGAAAACGCATCGTCGACAACCGGACCATCGCCAGTGAAGATTTTTCCGAATTCAGCGCCCGGGTCCCCGGCGTCTTCATGTTCCTCGGAACCGGCAACCCGGAAAAAGGGACCGACATCCCCCATCACAACCCGAAATTCAACGTGGATGAGGATGTGCTGCCTGACGGCGTGGAATTGTATGTGAGGTCTGTGTTTGAGTATTTTTCAAAATAAGGGTCAATGAACGGATTCGACGGATTTGAGCCAACTGCTAAAGAAGATCAAAAGGCTTATCATAAAAGGGCATTATCAGTTTACGCTGAAGGCCGAGACCGAGTTGGAAGCCGATGGATTGTTGATCGAAGACGCTCTCGAATCCATCCTGAATGCCAGTGACATTTATAAGACGCTGAACAGCAAGCATCCGTCGATGGGGAAAAAGGAAAAATTGTATATTATCAAAAGCTTCACATATGATGATATACTGGTATACACGAAGGGTAAAATATATGAAGAAGAAAGGGATATTCAGTTTTACATCCTTATCTCCTCGAAGAGGTCAATGTGATGGAAAGAAACAAAATTAAAAGATGCCCCATATGCGGCAGCGAATCCATAGAACATATAGTGGGCGACCATATCAGCAAAATCAGAGGCGTCGCCCATAATGTGCCTCAAACGGTGTGCCATAATTGTGGGGAAGTATTTCTCGGTCCCGACAGTTTGGAAGTCATTCGCTCTTATGAACATCAGGCAAAACAGGCATGATGTTGGCTATTAATCGATTCATTCGACGAAAAGGAGGTGATGAACGAACGCAATAGAAGCATAAACCAACCCACCACAATTCTAACCCACAAAAAGGAGTTACCCATGAAGAAGATCCTCAGCATT
>JAABTM010000366.1 GCA_011389855.1 Desulfobacteraceae bacterium | reverse complement strand
CCCCGTCCAGATCGATCACCGGCGTCTGATCCAAATCCCCGGTTTTCCCATAAGCGGATCGAAACGCGCGGAAAAGTCCTCCTTCGCGATGAACCGAATCCCAGAAAAAGCGTGAAAAAGAAAGCCGCCCCTCATGGGCGAAATAGGCCTCGGCGTCAGATCGGGTGCTGGCGATCACATACCGTTCCTTGCCTTCGGGCGGCTTGAGTTTCGAGATAAAAGAGCCTGAGCGGCAGGCGTCGTAGATCACGATGACCCGGATGTCGCGTCCTGTCTGGAGGGCGTCCAGCCAACCGTCCAGCGTCTCGGCGGCGAGCCAGTCGGAACCGGTGATCCCAAAAGCGCCCTCTCTTCCGTGATCGGTCAGGTAGATCAACACTTCCCGGGTTCCGGCGTCGCCTCCCGCCCAGTCGGAAATGGCGTTTTCCAGGTTTTCAACGGTGGCGTCGGCGTACCGGTCGTTTTCGCCATCGCCGGTGAGGTCGATAGGATCCTCCTCCGAACTCAGATACCGGATCCGGTCCGGCGCGTAGCCCTGATGATGAAGCTCCATGTACGCCTTGTCCGCGCAGGCCCGGGTGGCGGGCCACAAAGCGTTTTCCAGGGGTGAAGCGACGCCGCCGGCCACGACAATGGCCTTTTTGCCCGAAAGCGCCTCGATGGGTTGGGGGTCCTCGAAAGCGACGGCGCTTTCCAGACTGTACCTCTCGGCGTCGTTGATCACCGTCAGGGTGTAGTCTCCGACGGTCGGCGGACTTTTCAGGACAAGGGTCAGGCGGCCATCCTGGAAGGCGATGTCTTCGTCGGAGTAGGCGTCGCTCACGCCCAGGCCGGTCAACTGCACAGCGGTCCCCTCGTCGAAGCCGGCGCCGTATATGGTTACATCCAGATCCTGACCGAGGGGGCCCACATTGGGTTCCACCGACACGATGGAGAGGGTCTGGGGATCGTCGTCGTCCAGAATCTCGACCTCGACATCCGGCGGATCGATGCCGCTGAAAGCCGGATCGTCGCTTTCAGCCGGCCCGGTGCGGATGAAGACCGTTTTGTCGCCGTCATGGACATCATCGTCAACAGCGGTCACCGTCACATCGACGCCGGTTCGCCAGTTGGATTCGGTGAGCGCGGCCGACAAGGTGGACAGCCGGCACCCCTCCGGGTCGGACGCATAGAGCGGGACGACGACCGGAAACGTCGGGGCCGCGTTCAGCCGGATGTTGAATCGATTGGCGCTGTCCGGTTCCGTGATGGCCAACGCCGAAGGTGAAACCGATATGCCGCCGATGAGGAAAAGCCCCTGTGTCGTAAACTTGGACGGTTCGTTGAGCGGCACGATCTTCAACGCGCAGTTGGGCGACGCGGGACCGGCCACCGTCCAGACAAACAGCCCTTTGTTGGGAATATTTTCGCCGATGGGTTCGAATGTGCCGGCTTTTCCCCCGGAGCGGGATAAAGACAGGGTCGCATCGCCTGAAATGCCTTGCGGCTCCCATTGGATGACCATTCTCGGTCGTCGAGGACCAGTAATTTTCGGATTGAGTGTCGGGGAAAAGCCCCGTATCAATAGCAGGGTCATATCGCGAATGATCGAGAATCGACCTCAATTCTTTTTTATCCGGAAGGCGCCAGTCGTCAAAGCCGGCAAGATTCAACGTTTCACAATATTCAAGGGCTTTGTCCCACCAAACGGCGCCCGATGTCGGGGCCTGCTCCCACATCAAGCCGGTTGATGTATCCGTCACCGTACCGTCCTGGTTGTCGACGAAAGCGGCGGCGATTACTTTTCCCTCGTTGGAACGCACCGCCCGGGCGCTATAGCGGTTCGTCTTGTCATCGTTTATGAGTTCACCCCTATCGAAATGCATCACCCAGGCGGTCTCCGCATATCGGGCCTGGGAGACAGCCGTCCAGTAACCGGTCGATTTGGTGTTTGGAAAAAAGACTGTATCGATGGCCAAGTCCAGTCTCGCCAAATCGACAAGCGAATCGAGTTCTTTTGGGGTCGGCGGCCGCCAGTCGGAAAAACCCCCGAATCCCTGATCGTTGAGGGCAGCGATGAATTGTTCCGTGTCGAAATTATCGACGCCGTCCCCCGGCGTCCCCTCGTTTCCCCCATTGGTCATGGAGTCGCTGTCGTACCATGTATATTGATTGTCCGCATCGTGGGGGTTGGCGTAATCCGGGTCGTTATCCAGGTTCTGCTTCACCTCCCAGATCAAGCCGGTCACATTGTCCCGCACCATGATCCATTCCCTTTCATCGTCGGGAAGTTCTTCACCGCCATGCCCCAGTTTTGTATAGGAAATTGGGTGGTTGTAACTGCCGTCCTGCGCGAGCGGATCGCCCGGCGGCGGGCAGTCGATTTTTTTTCCCAGAAGGTCGTAACATTCGGTCTGGCCGGTGTCGGGGACGGGGCCGGACAACGTGATTGAATGAGATGCGATCACCAGCAACACGGCAAGGCAAAACCGGAGCATTCTTTCCATCATTTCCTCCTTTGGACGCGGCATACCCCTGCCCGAAAAGCCGCCTGACTCCGGCAGAATGCTATCGGGCAGCAAAGGTGTGCGATAGAGGGCAAGGCGCTCTCTGGTTAATCATTGGCGAAAAGCCCTTGGTTACCGAGGAACCGGATGAGGTAAATCTTCACGTCCGGATCTGTTCACAAGTTGCCTCTTCACACCATATGTGCTATTTTCTGTTCATAGGGGTTATATTGACCGAACAGGGAGTTTGCGCCATGTCCAAAACCGCCACCATTCAAGCCCGGGTTGAACCCGAAATTAAAGAAAAGGCCCATAGAATATTCAAAAAAATGAACCTCAGCATGTCCGAGGCTATTTCCATTTATCTGACCCAAGTCGCCCTCCATGACGGCATCCCTTTTGATGTCCACATTCCCAACGCCTTGACCGAAGAAACCCTTTTGAAATCGGACAGAGGCGAAGACATTCATCAGGTGTCCGACGTGGATGAACTGTTTCGGGAATTGGACTCTTGAACATCGTTTACGCCACCCAGTTCAAAAAAGATTACAAAAGGATCAAAAAACAAGGCAAAGACCTTGAGAAGTTGAAAACTGCTATCGAACAACTGGTCAGCAATGGAAAGCTCGACCCCAAATACAGGGATCACGGGCTTTCCGGGAAATGGACAGGCCGCCGCGACTGCCATATCGAATCCGATTGGGTTCTGATTTACAGGATTTCCGAAAATGAGCTGCGACTGGAACGGACAGGTTCCCATGCTGAACTATTCAAATAAAATGCGAACGAACTTCCCAAACCCATCAGAGCCGACCGCGTGCGCCTCAACCCATGGCGATGGCTCATCCATCGGATGGATGCTCGACGATTTCCACCCGCACGCCCACCGGTACCCTCTCCGCCCCCTCCGCCATCCGGGCGACGGCGGTTTCGGGCATCACAGACGCCACCTTCCCCCGGAGCTGGAAAACATCCGCCGCTTTTTCCAGCAGCGGCGCCGTCAACCGGTCCGCCAGCAGCCGGCCCAGGGTCAGGGCCGACTGGCAGGTATTTGAAAACACGAAGGCGGGAAGGGTGGCGGCGCCCGCCATGGCCATGATGTCCGCAGCCGTGAACCGGCCGTCTTCCAGCGTCCATCCGCTCTGACCGGGATCGCCTGAATTATATTCGGAATGGCCGGCGAAATGGACCAGGTCGAAGTACCGCAACGCCTCCCCCAACAGGTCACGGGAGACATCTTCGGATTGCACCGTCCCATTGATGACGTCTTTCCAGTTCGCCATCAGGCCGGCATTCACGGCGTCGCCGAAGACATCGGTTTCCTCCACAAGGGCCTTTCCGGTGTGGACCCCGATTTTGACATGGATGCGATCCGAAGCGTCGGCCTCGGCGTTGTGGTCGGCCAGGGCCTTTTGAATGTCCATGGCCGCGTGGACGGCCTCGGCGGGATCGGCGAATCGGGCCATCACGGCATCGCCGATGGTCTTGATCACCACCCCGCCGCGGCCCTGGATGATGGGGAAGAGAATGTCGTTGTGGCGCTGGACCATGGAGCGGCCCTTGAGGTCGCCCATGGTCTCCATGTAGTGGGTGTAGCCGCAGATGTCGGTGAACAGGATGGTCGTTTCCTGCTTGAACCGCGTCTCGATCAGGCGGCCGAGGCGCTCATGCTCCCGCAGGATCTCCTCGACGCTGCGGTTGTCCTCCGGCGGTCCGTTCGGTCCGTTGCAAAGGTCGTCGTTCATGGCGTTTCTCCTGGCTCGGGGAAAGGGTATGTCCAGATATTTTATCCCATACCATAACGAGGCCAGGAGAGCAACGCCCCGACGTCATGGGCCATTCCGTTACCAAATGGCCGTCCCCCGTGAATTTCTTGACGGCCAGGCTGCCGGTGTCCGCGATAAATACATGCCCCTCGCGGTCCACCGCCATATGGTTGCCCTCGCTTTCCCAGGTTGCCCCGGCGGCCCCTGTGTGATAAAAGAAGATACTAAAAAACAGAGGCCCTTGCAACGCCATATCAGGAGAGAACCATGCACGCCTACCTCGAAGAAAAAATCGGCAATCCGGATTTGTTCACCGGCCGGAAACTGGAACTGCAAAAATACCTGCAATGGATTGAAAACATCGCGGATCGCAATTCCAGGAGCATGGCCATTCTCTCCCGCCGCAAAACCGGGAAAACCGCTTTGATGCAACGCATGTACAACATTCTTTTCCAGGAAAACGGCGACG
>JAABTM010000088.1 GCA_011389855.1 Desulfobacteraceae bacterium | reverse complement strand
AAACCCGAACATCACCCACGCCTCGTTGTGGGCGAAAAACGCGCCGATGAGCAGGGCCATCACCGGCAGTTTGGCCCCGCAGTTCATGAAGGGGACGGTCAACAGCGTGGCCAGCCGCTCCCGGGGGGATTTAAGGGTCCGGGTCGCCATGATCCCCGGCACGGCGCATCCGCCGGCGATGCCGCCGGAGATGATAAACGGCATCACCGACGCCCCGTGGAGTCCGAAGGTGGAAAACACCCGGTCGAGCATGAAGGCCACCCGGGCCAGGTAGCCGGAGTCCTCCAGGATCGCGATGCCCAGGAACATGAACAGGATCAGGGGCACGAACCCCAGCACCCCGCCCACGCCCTCGATGACGCCCGAGATCAGCAGCGACTTGAGGGGACCGTCGGCCATGGCGGCGTCCGTGACGCCGGCCAGCCATCCGAAGATCGCTTCGAACCAGCCCACCGGAACCTCGCTGTAGGTGAAGGTTAAATGGTAAAGCCCCAGCAGTACCGCCAGCATGATGAGAGGCCCGAAAAAGCGGTTGAGGAGCACCCGGTCGATCCGGTCGGTGAGGTAAAGGCGGTCCTGGGGGTGGGCGTGGGTCACGACGCCCTGTTTCAGGATCGAATGGATGTAGCCGTAGCGCCCGTCGGCGATCATGGCTTCCGGATAGGTGTCCAGGGTCGATTTCAGGTGATCGGCCACCTGCCGGACCCGGGCTTTCAGGCGATCGGAGAGGCCGGGATCGACCGCGTGTCCCATTTCCAGGACCTGTTGGTCGGTTTCCATGTATTTGACCGCGGTCCAGCGGGCCGGATAGGTGTCGGTCAGAAATCCGGCCGCGGCGATTTCGGCTTCCATCTCGACAAGGGCGACTTCCAGATCCTCGCCGTAGGAGATCCGTATCGGTTCGGCCCGCCCGGTTCTTTCAGCCAGCCCGGCGGCCGCGGCCATGAGGTCCGCCTTTCCCTTGCCGGAGCGCGCCACGGTGGCGACCACCGGCGCTCCCAGGAGGTCCGAAAGCCTTCGGGCGTCGATGGCCAGTCCCCGCTTTTCCGCCACATCCACCATATTGAGGGCGATGCAGACCGGCAGGCCGAGTTCCATGATCTGGAGGGTGAGATAAAGGTTCCGCTCCAGGTTGGCGGCATCCACGATGTTGACCACGGTCGCGGTCTTTCCGTTGACCAGAAAGTCCCGGGCCACGATTTCCTCCTGGGAATAGGCCGTCAGGGAATAGGTGCCGGGAAGATCGACGATATGAAACGAATGGCCGTTGAAAGCGTGAACGCCTTCCCGCCGCTCCACCGTGATGCCGGGATAATTGCCCACATGCTGGCGCGCGCCGGTCAGTTCGTTGAACAGCGTGGTTTTTCCGGAATTGGGGTTGCCCGCCAGGGCCAGGGTCGCTTCCATGTTACGCCACCTCCACTTCGATGAAATCCGCCTCCCGGTTCCGGAGGGTTAAGGTGAATCCCCGGGTCCGAAGGGCCACGGGGTCGTAGAGGGGCGCCCGCCCCTGAATCTTGACGGGGGTTCCGGGGGCAAGACCCATGTCCCGGATCCGCCGGCCCAGTTCGCCGCCCGCCTTGACGGCGACGATGGTCCCGCTCTGATGGTCTTTCATCTGTCTCATGTTGATGCACGGCATCGGTTTCTTCCTCCTTGCGACAATGTGTTTGCATTGCTTGTGAATGTTTGATACACCAAACATTATATGAAGTCAACAAAAAAGTGTGGCTTTTATGTTTTTTATTGGTTTGACAAGAAATGTCTGGATTGATATTAGAATGTCGGGGACTATCCCGGCAACGGCGAATGGGAAGGGGGTGCGTCATGGGCGCAAAGGAAACTGCGCTGTCTGAAAGCCAGGAGGACTATCTGGAGACGATCCTGGCCCTGGAAAAGGAGAACAAGGTCGCGAGGGTCAAAGACATCGCCGAGCGGCTGGGGGTGCTGCGGGGGTCGGTCTCCGGGGCCCTGAAAAATTTGGGGGAAAAGGGGCTCATCCATTACGAACCTTACAGCTTCATCACCCTGACGCCCACGGGCAAGCGGCTGGCCGGCGAGATCACCCGCCGCCACGCGATCATCAAGGATTTTCTGGAAGGGGTGCTCCTCCTGAACCCGGAAAAGGCCGAAACCAACGCCTGCCGCATGGAGCACGCCATGGACAAGGCGGTGGTGGACCGGCTGGTCCAGTTCATCGAATACATCCACGACTGCCCCCGCACCGGCCCGGACTGGATCGAGGCGTTCGTCAATTATTATTCAAAGGAAAAGCCGGATCCGGAGAAATGCCGGGAGTGCATGGCGGCGTGCATGGCGCGGCATGGGGCGGCGGAATGATCGGCGCCATGGCTCAAGTTTAGCAATCTTATGCCCGGGTTCCCCCTCCAAACCCACCCCCGCCTCGTCATCGGCGCCCAATACTTCGTCCACTTCGGCGTCCTGGGGATCTTTCTGCCCTATTTCAACCTCTACTGCTACCACCTCGGCTTCACCGGGCTCCAGATCGGGACCCTGTCGAGCCTCCGGTCCCTGGCCATGATCCTCTGCTCCGTTCTCTGGAGCCTGGTCGCGGACCGGTTCGGGGTCCGTCGGCCCATCTATATTCTGTGCAGCTTCGCCTATCCGGCCCTTTGGTCCCTCTATCTTTTCACGGACAACTTCGTCCCCATGATCCTGGTCACGCTGGCCTACGCGATCTTCTTCGCCCCCATTGTCTCGTTCCTGGAAGCCTTCGCCATGGACGCGCTGGGCGGGGACAAAAAAGGGTACGGCCGGCTTCGGGTCTGGGGCACGCTCTCGTTCATCGGGGTGGTGTCGATCATGGGGAGGGTCATCGATCAGGTTCCCATCGCCGTCATCCTGGTGCTCATCCTGGCCGGGGCGTCGGTCCAGGCGGTATTTTCACTGGGGACGCCGAAGGTCGCGATCCGGAAAAAACAGGGATTTTTCACCGGCGCCCGGGATCTGTTCACGCCGCCGGTGGCGGTCTTTCTCTTCTGCGGATTTCTGATGCTGGTGAGCCACGGCGCCTATTACGGATTCTTCTCCATCCACCTGGAAAGGCTCGGCTTTTCGGCCGGCTTCACCGGCGCGGCCTGGGCCCTGGCGGCCGGCGCCGAAGTGCTGGTGATGGTCAACTCCAGCCGGATCTTCGCCCGGTTCTCCCAGGAGAGCGTCCTCATCTTTTCCATGTCGGTGGCCGCCCTCCGGTGGTTCATCCTGTCCCAAGTCCAGTCCCCCGTACTGATCCTGCTCTCCCAGACCCTCCACGCCGTCACCTACGGAACCTTCCACATCGCCAGCATCCTCTACATCGACCGCATGTCCCCCGGCGTCGCCAAAACCGTGGGCCAGGCGGTCAACCACTCCCTCACCTACGGGCTGGGCCTGATGGTGGGGTTCATGGTCAACGGCGTCTTGTTCGAGCGGGTGGGGACCTTCGCCATGTTCGGCGTCAGCGGCGGCGCGGCGTTGGCGGCGGCGGTTATTTTGTCTTGTAGAGGCTTTTCAGCTCATCGAATTCGGTGATCGCTGTTTTGATGGGGATCGAAAAGCTGATGCCTTCGATATTGGAACCCGCTATTTTCCAGGTATTGATGCCCACGACCTTCCCCTCTTTGGTAATCATCGGTCCGCCGCTGTTTCCCTGATTGATCTGAACATTGCTCTGGAGGTACTGATCCCGATACCCTGAAAAGACTCCGGAAGAGACGGAATGGCTGAGGTTCAGGGGGCTTCCCACTGCGTAAAGGGCATCCCCCTGAGCCAGCCGGTTGGAGTCGGGCTCCAGGAACGGGGTGCTGTGCCCGTCCAGCTTCAACAATGCCAGATCATGATCGCGGCTGATTTCCACCACCGACACCCCCAATTCGGTCTCGTCGGCCAGGACGATCCGAGGGGCATTGTATTGGGCCTGCAATCGTATTGTTTCCAGATCGGAGCGCTTTTTCTCGTGTAACCGGACGGCCTCTTCGTATTTCGCTTTGAACAGGTGAAACTGTTTTCTGGCTTTAAGCTGTCTTTCGGCCTGTTCCAGCTGCTGCTTCTCCGTTTCCAGCATGGCCTTGTATTGTTCGATGGCATTTTCGTCCATTTCAACGACATGCCGGTTGGTCAGGATATACCCGTCATCGGTGATGAAAAATCCTGCGCCGGCCCCCAACTGCGTTTTAACCGTGACGGACGCATTGGCCGCTTCTTCAATGGTGTTCTGCGGAGGGCGGCTCAGGGCCAATTTTTCCGCCAGATCGATCTTCTTTTTCCCATTTTTCTTTTTGACCTGCGTGGGCGGGTTATATTCCGGCGGTTCTTCTTTTACAATCCGGGCCACGCTGTCTTTCTGATAGCCGATGATCGAGCCGAAGCGGTAGCATTTGATCTGATCGCCTTCGGTCCACGCTCTTTCCGTTTTGATCCGTTTGCCGTTTTTCATGATGAGAATATCGGCGACGGACACGGCGGGAGATTGGACGAGAACCAGACCCATCAACATTAAAATTATTTTTTTGCCGAACATGTCTGACCTCCTTTGGGGGTGGTTGGCATCTGTCTGGCGGTTATTGGATATAGTTTAAAGGTTTCACGCCATTTTTCAACCCCTATTCCGCATCGGATGAAAAATGAGCATTTGTCATGACCGTTTTATGCCATAAAAGGATATCCACCGTCGCGGAGTGGTCAACATCGCCCAAATCTGATATACCGGAAATAGACGGATTGATTCGCGGCGGACTTAAGATAAGGAGAAGGGACATGGCGGACAGGGAGACGACTCCCCGAATGCGGCAACTGGTGGACTGGAGCGCGGCGGTCTGGGCGGGCCTCGCGTCGGGCATCGTCGTTTTTCTGCTCAACCTCTTCCTCGTTCCCCTCATCATGGGCGGCAACGCCTGGATCATGACCCGGTTTATCGCCTCCATCGCCATGGGGGAGGGGATCCTGGCGCCGCCCGCCACCTTCGACATGATCGCTTTGGTCGCAGCCATCCTGGTCAATTTCGTCATCTCCATGGCGTATGCGCTGCTCATCGCCTGCATCGTCCACCGGGGCGGGCTTCTGACGGGTATCCTGGCCGGCGGGGGCCTGGGGCTCGCCATTTACGGCATCAATTTCTACACCTTCACCTATTTCTACCCGTGGCTCTTCCCCCTTTGCGGGTGGGCCATGGGGCTCATCCACGTGATCTTCGGGGCCCTGGCGGGGGGCGTTTACGAATTTCTGGAGGTGGAGGAATTCGTGCCGGTGGAGAAGGAGGAAAAATAATGTCGAGGATCGGAATATGATCGCGCTGGCCATACGGTTGCTGATGGCGCTGGTGGTCGCCGTCTCGTCGCTGTTTTCCTACTGCGGGTCGAAGGAGTACAACCCGGTCACCGGGGAGAAACAGTACATCGGCCTGACGGCCCGGCAGGAGATATCCCTGGGCCTCCAGGCGGCGGACGAGATGATCCAGCAACACGGCGGCCTCCATCCCGATGGGGCCCTCCAGCGTCGCATCGACAGAGTGGGGAGCAAAGTCGTCCGGAACAGCGAGGCGTCGGAGACCCCCTGGAAATTCGAGTTCCACCTTCTCCGGGATCCGGACACCGTCAACGCCTTCGCCCTGCCCGGCGGTCAGATCTTCGTGACGGCGGGGCTTTACAATCGATTCACATCCGAGGATCAGCTTGCCGCCGTTCTGGGTCACGAGATCGCCCATGTGGTGGCCCGCCATTCGGCCCAGCGGTTGGCCAAGGCCGAGCTGACAAGGGGGCTGACCGGCGCCGTCATGGTCGCATCGGGGGACGCCGCGGCGACCCAGATCACGGCGGTGATCGGGGAGTTGGTCCACATGAAATACGGACGGGACGACGAGCTGGAATCGGACCGGCTGGGCGTCTTTTTCATGGCCGACGCGGGCTACGATCCACAGGGCATGATCGCGCTGATGCGGATTCTCCAGGAAAGCCGGTCCGGCGCCGCCATGCCCGAGTTTTTCAGCACCCATCCCAACCCCGGCAACCGGATCGAGAAGATAAAGGAAGCCATCGGGGAGATTCCGCGCCGCCGGGCCGGAATTTACCGCCCGCCGCCCCTTGCCAGCCCCGCCAAATCCCCCGCCACCGCTTTCATCCGGTCCGTCTGATCGTTCATGACGTCGGCCGCCGACGAGGCCGCGCCTGAATGGGCCGCGTTGCCCCGGGTGGCCCTGTCCATCTCCGCCACGGCGGCGTTGACCTGATCGATGCCCCGGGCCTGCTCCCCGGAAAATGCGGCGATGTCGCCCATGAGTTCCCCCACCTGGGAAGAGCTGTGTCGGGCTTCGGCGAATGCGCTGTTGGCGGCCCGGGGCCCGTTACGCCCGGGCGTCGTCCCGGAGATGGGCGAAGAGGGCCTGGATCGCCGATTCCGGCAGGCGTTTCCGGATGGCGTCGGCCAGAAGGGCCGGATTTTGGGGAAGATGGATCGGTTCCGGGCGGGGGGCGTCTTCTCCCTCTTCCCCCGCATCCTCCGGCATGATCATCAGGAAGGCCAGGGCGTCGACGAGATCGGGGTCGAATTTCTCCTCGATCCGCATTAACGAGAACACTTCCTTGGACGTGAGCACTTCCCTGGCTCGGCCCTTCAGGTAGGTGCGGTCAAACACCATCTCGTCGAACTGGTCGCAGATGGCGACGATCCGGGCCTCCTCCAGAACGGGCCGCCGGGCGTCGAGTTCGCCGACGACGGCGGCGATAAGATCGGCGTCCATGCCTTCGGGGACTTGCGAAGCGATCGGGTGGGGGATGAGCGCGTCGAGGCTGATCCGGCTCAGGGAGAGGGCGTTGTGCCACAGGGCGGCGAAGACCAGGGCATCCAGGCGGGGTTCCGGCAGCTCCAGGTGGACGCCCACGGCGTGGGCCAGCAGAGCCCGGGAGATGGAGAGATTGTAGCAGCCGGTCATGTGCTCGACGTAGGGGATGTCTACATCCAGGTATTCGTTGATCCGGAGGACCTCGCGGATCTGGATCCGACCGATGGTCAGCGTGGCCGCCAGGCGGGTGAGAATTTCGGGCACATCTTGGGCGTACCGCCGGTAAAACCGGGTTTTCGGATAGATGTTTTCAAAGAGCGATCCCTCTCCCACCACCCGGTATCCCGGCTGGACCCCCAACCCTTTAAGGGTGATGGGCGGCATATCCTCCAGCCGGTAGACGTGGTCCACCAGCCGCTTGGTGTTGTCGCCGATGTGGATCTCGCCCGGGGTTCCGTTGCTCTCCAGCCGGAAGGCGTAGATCACCGCGCCCCCCTGGGCCGTGTAGTCGATGCAGGTTTCGGCGCCCATCATCACCATCCGCATCCGGTCGATCTCCCGGTCGCTGGCGGGATTGGAGGTGTTGATGCCCACCCGGCACTGGAACTTGAGATCCTCGATCCGGATGGTTTTCCGATCCTCGCTGGAAAGCGACTGGTGGCGGGCCGCGATGGCGGTGTAGTTGTCCTGGATGGCCGTTTGCATGATCCGGTTGATCGCCTCGGACGCTTCGATGAGCTTGAGGGCGCAGGCGATGGCGTCGAAGGCGTGGACCGGGGAGGCGGGGGAGTCGTCCTTGGGGGTGCCGAAGATGGCCACGATCTGGTCGCCCACGGTCTTGTCGAACATCCCGCGGTACTGGGCCAGCAGCTTGTGGCTCTCCCGGAAGAACTTTTTCATGAACTCGCCCATGAGGGTCTCGCCCAGGATCATGTTGAGCTTGGTGTAGTTGCAGACGTCGGAGACGAGTTCCGTGGCGTAGACCAGGCCCAGTTGCTGCCGGTTGCTGCCGATGAGGCGGGAGACGCCGGGGTTGAGCCGCTCCAGGGTCTCCTCCAGCACCGTGTTGGTCTTCGTAAGCTGTTCGTTGGCCGTCTGGAGTTCGGCGGTTCGCTCCCGGACCCGTTCTTCAAGCTGGAGATTGTATTCCTTGATTTGCCGGTCATAGGTCCGGAGGTCTTCGGCCATGACGTTGAACGCGGCCGTCAGCTCCCCGATTTCATCCCCGGAGGCCACATCCACCCGGTGGCCGTATTCCCCGTGGCCGATGCGTTCGGTGCCTTTTTTCAACCGCTGAACAGGAACCACGATGCGGCGGACCACGATGGTCTTGATGATGAGGGCCAGGAGGAACCCCACCAGAAAAATGGACAGCAGGGTGGCGATGGCCACGTTCCGGGTGTGAAGATAGGCGTCCACCCCCCGCTGGACCATGAGGACTCCAACCGGATCGCCGTTGAAGTTCGGAATGGGGGCGAATTTGGCGATGCTGCCGCCCCGGCCAATGTTGGCGCCGCTGACGGCGGTGTTGTTGGACAGGACCGACAGGAGGGTTTCCGCTTCCGGCTGGATGAAGGCGTCTCCCGTCTCCTGGACGCCGCAGGAGGTGATCAGGCGGTCTCGGTTGAACAGCGCGGCGTTGATGTTCAGGTTCCGGCAGATGGTTTCGACGATGGCCGATCCTTCGTCGATGATCCGCCGGACGACGATGGCCCCCACGATGTTCTCCCGCTGGCGGTCGTAGACCGGCGCCGCGCCGGTGATGGCAAGGGCGGCGCCGGCCGCCTCCGGCGACATGCCTTCCGCTGCCAGATCTTTTGGGGTCAGGATTTCCGTTCCGCTGACTGTGGCGCCGGAAAGGGCGGCCGTGATGTAGGGCCGGGGCGAATAGGCGTCATAGAGTTTTTTGGGCGCGTGGGACCGCACCAGCACGTTGTACCCTGCATCCACCACGGTCACCATGTCGAGGCCGTCGATGGCGGCGGACTGGGCCAGATCCTTGCCTAGTTTCTCGCCCAGGTTGAGCCCCAGGAGCACGGTCAGGGTTTTTTTCTGGGCATAGGCGTTGGCCAGGTTGCCCATGCTGTCCACCGCGTGGCGATAGATGATGTCGGCGATCTTCAGGTCCGACCCGATGGTGTTGACCGCCTCGTCCCGGATTTTGTGACTGTAGTAGACGATGGAAAAGACCGTGGCCACCAGCATGGGCACGAGAAGGACCAGGGTGAAGGAGATGTTGAGCTGGGTTCCGAGTTTGAGGTTTTTCAAACGAGTCGGTCTCCCCGGTTGGCATGGGTGAAAGAATATTGCATGATGGCCGGCGTCTGTAAAACAACAGTCTTCTGATGCCTATAATATGTTTGCCGGGAGACATCAATCGATAATTGGCGCATTCGACTGAAAGTAGGAAATTTCTACCCGGAATTGCGATTTGGACCTATTGCGCCCCGGAGCATTTATGTACGATAAGCTTCAAAGACGCATCAAGCCAAGGACGCATCAAGTCAAAACAGCTGAAAGGAAACCCATGATTCGAAGCAAGAAGCGCAATCATGATGCTCAGGATGTACTCGCCACGCCTGATGGCCGCACCCCTTCGGCATCGGTGCGGTTCCGCCTGATATTCGGCGCGATTTTTCTGCTGTGCCTGGCGCTCGGGTTTAATGCCCTGTTGACCATTAATAAACTTGAATCCCTCTATGTCAACGCCGTCGTTTCCAAATACGCCATCTCCGCGAAGGACTTGCAGCGAAAGCTGGAAAAATCGCTCAGGTTTGGAAAATCGATTCAGAAATTCGTCGGTATGGATGAGGTTTTGGCTGAAACCCATGCCAATCTAAACCGGGAGGTTTTCCATAATGCCGATGGCTCTATCGAGGCTAAAAAAAATTCCAGTCTGTCGGGAGGAGGCCATACCAGCGTCAGCGTATCCGATCCTGATGGACACATTCTTTACAGCACCGACAGCTTTTTTGTGGGAACCGTCCTTCCCGAACATGCCATGGCGAGAATCGAGCCTGAAAAAGGGCGCATAAGTCAGGGCATAGCCTCCGCTTACACCCAGGTTGGATCTGATTATCTGATTCTGGCGCCGGTGTTTCAGCAAAACGAAAAATGGGTCGCCACAATAGTTGTCAAATTCAGCAGAGCGCAGATCCGGGATCTGATGCATGATCTCATGGAAACGGATGCGCTCGTCATTGGCGCGATCCTCGGGATAGGCGTACTTTTGCTGATTTTGCTGCTCAACCCTTACACGAAGAACGTATCGGACGCCCGCGGTTTCCCCAGGAAGAAGATTTCCTGGATCATGTTTTCCGTCATCCTCTTCGCCCAGATCGTATTTTCCGGGATTAATCTCTATCTGTTTAAAAACTACTATCTGAAAATCAACAGTGAAAAAGCCGCCGTCATGGCGACCATTTTAAAAGAGGACGTGGAGTTTTTACTTGGGAAAGGACTTCGGCTCGATAAGCTCTTTCGGATGGATGTCATGTTGGGTGAGATTCTTACCGCGGCGCCCGAACTCGACCGCATCGCGATTTATGATAAATACCCCGCGAACGCTCCGCTTTATATCGCCGAGAAAGAAAATGGGGGAAATCGGACGTCTGTTAATGCTGAAAAAACAGTGGAATCGGGGTTCAAGTTGAGGATGCGCATTGACGGCGAGACAGGCGGCGGGGACGTTGAAGGCGCCGTCATCGCTGAATTGTCCAGGAAGACGCTGTTTAACCGCCTGCGGGAAATCGCTTTGGATTCGCTGACAGTGCTGGTGATATCCATTCTGTTTTTTGTCGAAATCCAGATTCTGATTTTTCAATTTCTTGGACGCCATGGCGTCTTCCGAAAAGATCGGCATGAGTTGAGCTATCAAGTGGTGCGGCCCGCCGCATTTCTATTTCTTTTTGGCGTGGATTTGTCCATTTCATTTTTACCGCTCTATACCGAAACGCTCTACGAGCCGTTGTGGGGAATGGATGTGGATGTGGCCATCGGGCTGCCCATCTCAGCCGAATTCCTCATGGTGGGGATCTCCATTCTGCTCGCCGGGATCTGGATCGATAAGCGGGGTTGGCGGGAACCCCTTCTCATGGGCATTGTGCTGGCGCTGGCCGGAACCATTCATTCCTGGCTGTCGTCGGACATGCTGAGCTTTATCGTTTCCAGGGGAATCGTGGGGCTGGGCTATGGCTGCGTGATCATGGCGGCCCAGGGATTCACCATCGCGAAAACGGACGACCGGCGGAAGGCCCAGGGGCTTTCCCAACTCTGGGCAGGGGTTTATGCCGGGAGCATCTGCGGCGCGGCGGCCGGCGCCATGCTCGCCGAGCGCATTGGCTTCAACCCGGTGTTTATAGCCGGCGCCGGATTTCTGTTGTTGGCTTTTTGTTACACCCTGGTGTTTATGACCTCCGCCGAGGATGGCGCGGCGGCAAGCGTTCCCGTGCAGCCGGCCGCCGTTCGCGTCGTTGGAAGAGATATTTTCAGGTATGTCACTAACCGGAACGTGGTCGCGCTGCTCCTTTTCGCGAGTTTGCCCTCCTCTCTGGCCTTTGTCGGTTTTCTCTACTATTTCAGCCCGGTTTACCTCAACCGGATTGGCGCTTCTCAATCGAATATCGGGCGGGTTTACATGATCTACGGCATCTGTCTGATCTACATCGCTCCTTATATCAGCCGGTTCGTGGATGCTTCCGAAAACAAAAAGGGCTTCATTTTTTTAAGTGGATTTCTGGGGGGAGTTGGGTTTCTGACCTTCTATTTTTTCGGAGGCGTAGCAGCGACGGCGATCACGGTTCTTATGCTGGGGCTTTCGGGCAGTTTCGACGCATCCAGGGCTTTTGCGCTCAAGTTCAAGGTGACCCGTGAACTGGGTGAGGGCAAGGCCATGGCCATTTTCAATTCCGGCGGCCGCATCGGCCAGGTGCTGGCCCCCCTGGCGTTCGGCTGGCTTATCGCCGGCTGGGGCGTCAACCGGGGCGTGGTCTGGTTCGGCGTCGCCTATCTGGTCAGCGCGCTTCTCTTTTTCATGCTGACCCAGAACGACAGAAAGATCGCAACCCATCGGTCGATGTAGCCGCCGTGGTTCCGGGGCGCTACCGGCTGATGGGTTCGGCTATGGTCTGGTAGATTTCGTCCGCGGCGCCCAGCACATCCACCGGCGGGTCATACCCGATAATTTCAGCGGTTCTCAGGTTGATGGCGATTTTGGGCGGATCTTCAAACACCTGCCCCAGTTGACGGGGCTTTGCCCCATTGAGGACTTTGGCGATGGTTTCGGCGTAGAACCGCCCCACATATTTATGTCCCGCAAGGGAGATGCTCATGAGGAAGCCGTATTCGACTTCGTCGGAGCCGCTCTGGGAAAACGTTGGGAGGCGGTGGGAATTGGCGATTCCGACGAGCTTGGGAATATTGCCGAGACTGACCCCGCCTTGCACGGTTACATAAATAGCATCGGCTTCCTCGCCGAATTTTTCGAAACATTCCCGAACGCTCTTCTCGGCTTTGGAAACGACTTCAACGTCGCTCAAAGTGTGGCATTCCACGATCTTGAAGCCTCGTTCTTCCGCCAGAGCTTTTGCTTTGTCCACCGCCGAATAGCTTCTGCCCGCTACCGTATCTTCAAAAGCGATGCCCAACTTCTGAAATCCGATGATGTCGTGGAAAATCCGGATCTGGCGTTCGTACCGATAGGGGTCGACCCGGGCATGGATATGGTCCCGGCCTGAATCCTCTGCGCTTTGGATGATGTTGGACGCGATGGGGTCTCCGGTTCCCATGACGATGGTCGGAACGTGGTGAGCGTCGGTGGCCAGATCCTGTCCGGCCCAGGTGCCCAAGGCCAGCATCAGATCGATATCCGGCTTTGGCGAAAGCCGATTCAACAATTTCTTGGCCGACTCTTTGCGCAATGTCTCGTTCCAATCTGCTGAATAATGGGCATCCGGCACAAATTCAAGATAGTCGCTCCGTGCTTTGCCGCTCAGCCACTGCCAGAGCGGCTTTGTGGATTCTCCCTCCGTGGACGGAATCGGGGCCGCTTCGATCCAGCCCAAGGCTATGAGCCCCTGAACGGCGGCCTGGAAATTCTTTTTGTAATCGATGTACGGGCCGCCTTCATAATAACCAATCCGCCATTTTTTTCCGTCGTTTTTGACCGGTTCCGTCGGGAATTCTTCGGCCGCAACCGGGCATATCGTCCCCAGGATTGCTGCGATGCAAAAGAGAAGCGCAAAGCGTTTCATAAATTCCTCCGATTTGTAAATGGGCGTCGTTCGGCTTTAGAGCCAGAGCGAGCGTTTATGAACCACCAGAATGGTCCAGTATTGTCGGGTTTGGTGCGTTTCGATCCGCTGGGCGCCGAGGTCCAGGAAAAAGTCGGTCAAAGCGCCCATTTGATAGGTGCCGCGGTCGTCCTTTTTATCTTTTCGGGCGTCGATAAAATCGATGAGCAGTCCTTTGTCGGCGAGGGACCAGGCTTTTTCAATGATCTTTTCCGGATGCAACAGCGCGCCGGTGATGCCGACCATCAGAACCCAGTCACAGGTCGTTTCCACATCGTCGATCTGGGTGCAATCAAACCGGAGATCCGGATACCGCTCACGTGCGATGTCGATGAAATCCGCCAGCATGTCGATGCCGCGATAATGGCAGGGGGGCAACGAGGGAATCAGGTTGCCCGTGCCGCAGCCCACATCCAGAACGGTGTCTCCGGGGGCGATGATCGTATGGAGCAGTTTGCCGTTATAGGCCAGACGGCCGCTGTAAAGGGCTTCGCTTGAGTAGAAAAAGACCTTGTATTCCGGGTCATTCGCCGCCAGTCGGCGTCGATAGGCCCGTCTGGCGTCATCCAGATTGTCGATGAGATCGCCGTCGATCACCACCTGATTGTTTTGCCGGATTTTCATGTATCGCTCCTTGTTTGGATGCATTATCCAACGCCGCCTTGCTGTAAACCTCCCCCAGCAGCAGTTCGCAGCCGATGGAGGAGAGCGCCGCGCGGTCGTCTTCCCGGCGAAACTCGGACAACACCCATTTTTCGCCCTGCCGCAGAAAGTGCTCCACCCGCATCTTGTCTTGCGACACGAGAACATATTCCGACAAAGACGAAAGCCGCCGATAATGCGCGAATTTTTCACCCCGGTCATAGACTTCCGTCGAAGCGGACAACACTTCCACGATCAGGGAAGGGTTCAGCAACGTATCCACCTGACCGTCTTCAAACTCCGGTTCATCGCAAACAGCCGTCAGGTCGGGGTAAGCGTACATCCCGGTTTCGCGGACCTTGACCCGCATATCGCTGACGTATGCCGCGCAGGGCCGGCTTTCCAACTGATTCCCAATGATCCCGGCCAGATTGAAAACAATCTGGTTGTGCCGGCGGCTGGCCCCGGCCATGGCCAGGACGCAGCCATCGATATATTCGCTTTTGGTTTCCGCCTTTCGCTCCATTTCCAAATAGGCTTCAGGCGGAATGTTTATTTTTTCGGCGGTCTCGGCCATGGCGCTTCAGCTTTCTACAGGGAGACATCCCCCCGAAGGGTCCGGTCCGCCACCACCGCCTGGTCGGACTGCGTGTTTTCGACTTTCACGCGTCCTTCCATGACGACATCCCCCCCGAACCGGACATCCCCTTTGACTTCCAGCGACGCACAGGCCAGAAGCGACGGCGCCCCCTCCGGGAATCGCGCGTTGAAGTCGTCGATGAGCTTGTAGTAATCCGAATCGAGGTCGATCTTGATGTCGTCGGTTTGATTGTCCGGATTCAAAACCAGCTTGCCCTTGCCGGAAAAGACGAACCGGTCGGACCGGACGGCCAGCAGGTCGTTGCATTTTTTGACCGGAAAGAACCGGTCCCTGGGAACGCAGACCGCCGCGGCCCCGTCGAAGAGGGAGACGGCCGCGCCCATGGCGGTCTCCACCTGGTAGACCGGCGGGCTGTTCTTGTCCCGGGGGTCGAGGGTCTTGGGGTTTAAAATCATGGGCAGCCGGATGGTCTTTTCCCGCTCGATCAGGTCCTTGAGGTACTTCAGGTTGACCCAGAGGTTATTGGTGTTGAAGAACCGATACCGCTCGATGTCCCGGAAGGCGTGCCCTATGTCGCCTACTGCCCCCAGTTCGTCCTCGGGGCACTGGGCCGATTCCCGGAGGATCAGCCGGCCGTTCTTGTGGCGGGCCAAATGGCCGCCCTTGACGTCGGCCGGGGTCCGCCGGGCCACCTCCATCATGAAGGGGAAGCCTTTTTCGGCGAAATATCCCAGGATCGTCTCCTTCATGGAGGCGCCCAGGTTGTCGGAATTGCAGATAAAGGCGTGCTCGATCCCCTCGTCCAGGAGCCCGTCCAGCATGCCCGAGGTGAGCAGGGCGGTGTAGATGTCGCCGTGGCCCGGGGGGTTCCATTCCAGATCCGGATCTTCCGGCCATTCGGCCGGCGACAGGTCCGACTGGAGGATCTTGGGGAACTTGTGCTGTAGAAACGTCAGGGGCGGACTGTCGGGGGCGATCTCCGACAGGGCGTTTAAAGTGTCCTCATGGGTGGAAAAGCTGTTCATGATGGCCAGCCGGACGTTCCGCTTCCGGGCCTGGTCGACGATGACCTCCAGGAAGGTCTTGCCGTCCTTGGCGATCAGCAGCGATTTGGGTCCGGTCAACCCCATGCTGGTGCCAAGGCCGCCGTTCAACACGATCATGACGGCCCGGTCGAATGCCTTCTTCCCTGCATCGGCGCACCCGCCCAGTTCCCGGGCGTCGAGATCGGAAGAGCAC
>JAABTM010000087.1 GCA_011389855.1 Desulfobacteraceae bacterium | reverse complement strand
GTCGGGGACCTCGTCGGACGGGACGGCGTCGATATCCTTGTCCGGGATGAGGCCGGTTTCTCCGGTGACCACTTTTTCATAATAGTAGGAAAATGTGTCGGTGACCACGGGCTTGAGCCCTTCCGCCTCCATTTTGGAGACGAATTCCGGCAGATGTTCGAGGGTTTCCCTGTTTCCCAAGCATGACCTCCTTTCTGGATGGGTTGGGGTCGGGGCCGGTTGTCAGACCTTTTCGACCCAGCCGAAGGGATCTTCGGCATGACCGTACTGGATGTCTTTGATGGCTTCGAAGAACTTCCGGGACATCGGCCCTACGCCCCCGTCGCCGATTTTGAAGAGCTTATCGCCGTATTTCATCTCGCCCACCGGCGAGATGACGGCGGCGGTCCCCGATCCGAAGACCTCTTTGAGGGCGCCGCCGGCATGGGCGTCTGCCACTTCGTCGATGGCGATGCGCCGTTCGACGGCCTTCATCCCCCAGTGTTTGGCCAGGGCGAGCACCGAATCCCGGGTGACGCCGGGCAGAATCGATCCGTTGAGCATGGGGGTGACGATCTCGTCGTCGATGACGAAGAAGATGTTCATGGAGCCGACCTCCTCCACATATTTCTGCTCCACGCCGTCGAGCCACAGCACCTGGGCGAACCCTTCCCTGTGGGCCATTTCGCCGGCATAGAGGCTGGCCGCGTAATTGCCGGGGGTCTTGAACTCGCCCAGCCCGCCGCGCACC
>JAABTM010000365.1 GCA_011389855.1 Desulfobacteraceae bacterium | reverse complement strand
TTGCGGTATCGCTTCGATTATCTTGAATGAAAAACCACCCCCAAGCGCATGCGCAGGTTTTTATCAAGGAAAAGCCCTCGCAGACGAAATCGGAGGATAAATAATGATGGTTGTCTCGGTAAATGAATTAGAAGAAGGGCATCCGTCAAAATATCTTGACGAGATCGTTAAAGGAGAAAAAACCCTCATTGCCGACAAAAAATACCCCAAATATTACTAAAAAATACAGCGCC
Source organism: Desulfobacteraceae bacterium (assembly GCA_011389855.1). GTDB lineage: Bacteria > Desulfobacterota > Desulfobacteria > Desulfobacterales > JAABSP01 > JAABTD01. The sequence goes on along the minus strand of JAABTM010000365.1, from coordinate 4,509 downwards.
CCCCTACTTATCCTCCTTCTCCTGCCCTGATAGCATCCGGAAGATCGGGAAACCGCGAAAAGCAAATTGCCAAGCTTGGAAGGACATCGATGGCATCAAAATCGACATCTCAACCCCAAAAATTAGAACCGGACAGCACCGCCGAAAAGGCGAACGCGGAAGACGACGCGGGGGACTCCCTCCAACAGCCCGGAACAGATTCGGCGAAAGGGAGCGGTCATCCGGTGGCCGGCGTTCTGACCCGCATCTTCCGGGTCAATATGGAGGAACGTCGTTTGTTGACGGGTTTGCTTTTTTTGGCCACTCTTTACACCATTTATTTTGCACGGAGTTTGCTGTTGCCGGTTGTTTTGGCCATAATTTTATCCTCCTTGCTGCAGCCTCTGGTGCTTCAGCTAAACCGCCTAAAAATTCCCGATGGCATTGCCGCCATTATCGTTCTCCTGTTATTTATGGCCGCCGTCGGAACGGTGGTTCACCAGATTGCGGGGCCGGCCGCGGCCTGGTTCGAACGTCGGCCATACCTTGTATCTCAGCTCAATTACAAGCTCCGCTACCTGAAGAAATCGCTGGAACAGGCAAAGGAGACCACCAATGCGCTCGGCAAAATCGCGAATCTGGGGGATGAAGAATCAAAGAAGCAGGGGAAAGTAGCAGTGGAAGGAACTTCGCTTTCCACCGCCATCGTCACCCGAACCCGAACGGTGGGCGCGACCCTTCTGGTCGTGCTCGTGCTGGTTTATTTTCTTCTGTCCCGGGGGCAATCCACTTTGGGTCGCATGAAGGACGAGATGGAAGAGGGGGGTACGGGAAAAATGTGGGTCGAGATCCTGATTCAGGCTCAAAACAAGGTGGCGAAATACCTGTTTACAGTCACGGTCATCAACGTATGCCTCGGCGTATTGACAGCCCTGGCCATGTGGATCGTGGGCATGCCCAATCCGGTGCTATTGGGCGTGGTGGCGACTGTTCTCAACTTTGTCCCCTACGTGGGCGGCATCTTCATGGTCCTGATCATCGGAACCGTCTCCCTTTTGACGTTCGTTACGTGGCAGGAAATCCTTATTGCACCGCTGCTTTACCTGGCCCTCAACGGGATGGAAGGCCAGTTCGTCACGCCGATGGTGGTGGGCAGACAATTGGCGCTGAACCCCATCGCGGTGGTCCTCTCTCTGCTTTTCTGGGGGTGGGTGTGGGGCATCGGCGGCATGCTGATCGCCGTCCCCATTCTGGCCGCTGTTAAAATCGTTTCCATGAATGTTGCATCACTGAAAAATGTCAAAGCGATCATTGGGTAACGGTTCGTCGAGAGACAGCCAAAAAGCCTATGGGAATTCACATTTGCAAGCCGCCGGTTTTCAGTAAAATGCGCAACGCTTTGAGGATGCTCGCCCGGCCCGGAAAAACCCATTTAAACAAAGGTAAGTACATTATACAACCTTTCAGAGGGTTTGGTTCCCAGAGCGAAGCTTATCTCATGGGCAGGGTGTTCAGGCAACACCGCATCGATCCTGACCTGCCAGAAGACTCGGCATCCGGCGATTTGGTCGCGCTCTGGCGCCGCTTGAGCCGGAAAGGGTTGCGGGGCGTCCGGATATCCGCCCGATTTTTAAATGCAAAAACCAGCGTACAATCGGATAAGCACGGCTTTTTTCAGGTAAGAATCGACGCGAAACAACCATTGAAAGGCAAGAGTTTGTGGCGTCAAGTCCACCTGCGGCTCGACACGCCATTTCACAGTGGCGCGTCGCCGGTTCAGGCTGACGTCTTTTTTCCACCTGAATCAGCGCGTTTCGTGGTCATTTCCGATATCGACGATACGGTGATCTATACGGGCGTCGCCAATAAAATCAGAATGCTGTGGCGGCTGTTTGTCCAGCGATCCCAAAGCCGGACGGCTTTCCCCGGCGTTGCAGCCTTCTATAAAGCGTTGCACAATGGCGCTTCGGGCGGTGAATTCAACCCGATGCTCTACGTCTCACGCGGGCCATGGGTCATATACCATGTTTTGGAAGAATTTTTCCATCTGCACAGGATTCCGATCGGCCCGATTCTTTTCTTGCGCTACTGGGGGCTCGACATCCACCATCCTTTTCCCCATCGCGCGAAAGAGCACAAAACCCATATGATCAAGACCATATTAGGGATTTACGATGGGCTGCCGTTTATTCTCATCGGCGATAGCGGGCAAAAAGATCCTGAAATATATGCCCAAATCGTTAGCGAGTATCCCGGACGCGTTTTAGCGGTTTACATTCGCGACATTGAACTGGATCCGGGGCGACGCAGGGCGATCGAAAAGCTAAGCACCCGCATCAGCAAAGCGGGCAGCAGACTGTTGGTGGCTGAAGACAGCTTCGCCATGGCGGAACATGCAGCGGAAAATGGCTTCATATCGAAGAAAACGCTCTCCGATATAATGGAAGAACGCACCCGTACCGCGAATCCTGAATCCAACGGTCGAGTCCGGCAACAAATCGAAGCGGAAGCAGGTCATCGATAATCCCTCAAAAGCGGGGATGTAGAGAAAACCATGAAAACCAAGCACGCACTTATGCTCGTCAACAAACAAGCGAGAAGAGGAGATGCCGATCTAATGCTGTTCCGACGGGTTCTCGAAGACGCCGGCATCGACGTGGTGGTTTATTCATTCGAGAAAGTGTCGGAATTAGAAACTGCCGTGAGACAGCGACGGCCGGAGACGGATCGGATCATTGTCGGCGGCGGCGATGGCACTCTCAATGCTGCGGTCGATTCGGTTCTGGACAGTGAACTGCCCCTGGGCGTACTTCCCCTGGGAACGGCCAACGACCTGGCGAGGACGCTGCAGATCCCTTTCGAGCCTGAGAAAGCGGCTTTGGTCATCGCACGGGGCCGAACGGTCCATATCGATTTGGGTTGGGTCAATGGCAAACATTTCTTCAATGTTGCGAACGTGGGATTGGCGGCTAGCGTCAGCAAAACACTGAATCCTGAATTAAAAAAGCGATGGGGGGTGTTGGCGTACCCTCTTGCGATGATAAACGCCTATCGAATCCACCGTCCCTTCAAGGCGCGCATCACCTGTGACGGCAAGGTCCATCGAATGAAATCCATCCAGATTTCCATCGGGAACGGACGCTATTACGGTGGCGGTTTGACGATTCACTCCGACGCTTTAATCGACGATCAGCGTCTGGATTTCTACAGCCTTGAACCCCAGAGCATCTGGCGGTTATTGAAGTCGGCGCCGTCCTTTGTCAGGGGGACATTCGGTCAAGGGGATATGGTTCGACTCATGGCTGGAAAAGAAATTAGAGTGGAGACCAGCAAGACGATGCCGGTGGAAACCGATGGCGAGCTAGTGACGAAGACTCCGGCGGTATTCCGCGTTAAAAACAAGGCATTGCCGGTTTATGCGCCATGAGGCGCTCATAATCAGACATGGTCCCCTGTTTATGGTCGCGGCAAGCGGCTAGAAAATGTCGCAGGGTTCACGGTCGGAGCTGACCTGCGCATGATTGATGACCGCCACGAATGAGACGCCGCCGAAGATATTTCCGCACAGTGCCGGAAAGAAAAATTGGAAAAAGAACTGCGCCAGGGTGGCGTTGCCGCACATGAGAGCAAAGGCGGCGGCGACGGATCCGGCGATGATGTGGGCAAAGCCGCCCAGCCCTACGACATAGGTGATGATAATGATCACCCCGACCCGCCCACCCTCGGCAAAGGGGAGGAGCCATACCATGAGTGCAATGAGCCATCCGGCAAAGATCGCCCCGATAACGGTTTGAGTGAATCCCAAATGGTAAACTTTCTTGCTGGTTTCCACCAGGGCCTGCCGGACATTGTCGTCGAAGGGCCGCAGGTAGTGAAGAAGTGCCGCGAAAAGGACGGCGCCGACGATGTTGGATAAAAGGACGATCCCCCACAACCGGGCCACCCGCCAGAAATTGTTCATGGTTTTACAGTGAAGAAAATGGAGGACCGGCGTAAGGGTGTTTTCCGTGAAGAGTTGCTGGCGCCCCAGAATGACGATTAGAAAGCCGATGCTGTACCCGAATTTGGTGATCAAATTCTCCCAGGCGACGGGAGGGAGATAAGAGTGAAGAAGCGATTCCATGAAAAAGCTGAAACCCATGGAAAGGCCGGCGGCCAGGCCTGACCATGCCAAGGACGATGGGGCTCTTTCCAGTTCGCTTTCCCCCTCCCGGCGGATGGCCTCATAGATGACTTTAGCCTTTGGCGAGGACCGCCGCATGGCGTCTTGTTTCTCGTGTCGCTGGACTTCTTGTTCTTCCATTTGAGTTTACCTCTTCATTTCTATCGAAAGGCCCACATGGCCGCGGCCAAAACCACTATAATCGCGGCAATAAACAGACCTACCGAAAACATATTCGGCAGGCCGAATGAAAACAGTAGATCATCGATTGCGTTGATCCCGCAGAGCCACCACGGCCTGTACTGGGGCAACACAGCCACCCCGGGCTCGATCACCCGCGCCGCCCGCCGGCCGCTTTCCACCGCGCC
>JAABTM010000364.1 GCA_011389855.1 Desulfobacteraceae bacterium | reverse complement strand
CAGCGCCATGCGTGGCTGGAACGGTCCGACGAAGTCCTCCAGGCGGTCGGCGCGGCGGATTTCGCCCATTTGAGCGACATCTCCCCCCTGGGCTTTGAACAACGGCTCTCCCGTTTCGGCGAAGCGCTGGACCGCGCCCTTTCGCAGCCGAAAATTAAGGTGGATGCGGCGCTGCTCGATGCACGGGACCGGGTGTTGGCCCATGATCTGGCAAAAAACGGAACATCCCGCCGGCTGGAACGTATCGCCATGGCGATCCGCCTGCTCCGGTGGCTGGAACATCAAACCCGGCACCGGCCCGCCCGATATCGGGATTTCGCCGAGGCGACAGCGGATTACGTCCGACATGGCGGTTTCGTGGATTGGGCGCGGAACCTCATCAGCGGCGGGGAGCCGGTCAAGGCCCTTCAGCGGGCCTGCGGCCGGCTGGGCAAAGCCGTCGCCCGGCTGAGGGTACAGCAGAACCACGCCTTTGCCGGCCTGCTGCGGGACTGGACCGAAGCGGGGTCAGAGGGCGAGGCGGTCTTGCCCATTGAAAACGTCATCGACCGGGTCATTGGGCCGGTGATCCGGGAGACGCCCCTGTTGCTGATTCTCATCGACGGCATGAGCCATGCGGTGTTCCAGGAACTGATCGCCGACATCACCGCCCGTGAATGGTCGGAATTGGGAAAGACCGACGGTTCTCCTCTCCCGCCGGTGGTCGCCGCCATTCCATCGGTGACCCGGTTTTCCCGGGCCAGCCTGTTCTTGGGCAAACGGGTGGAAGGCGGCGCATCCGAGGAAAAAAAAGGATTCGAGATCCATCCGGCCCTGAAGACCGCCGCCGGTCAGCCGGCCGGCGCCGCGCTGTTCCATAAAGTCGCCGTGACCGACGCCGGAGACGGCAGTCTGGCCGAGGAGGTGCGAAACGCTTTGGCTTCCCCCGCCCACCGGATCGTCGGCGTGGTGCTCAACGCGGTGGACGACCATCTCAACAAGGGGGACCAGACCGACCCCAAGTGGACGATGGACTACCTCCGGGCCATGCCGGCCCTGCTCTACGAGGCCCGGGCGTCCGGCCGAGCGGTGCTGCTTATCAGCGACCATGGCCATGTGCTGGAATGGGGAACGAAACTGAAACCCGGCGGCGAAGGCGAGCGCTGGCGGTTGTCGACGGAAGAGGCGGAAGACGGCGAAATGACGATCTCCGGCAGCCGGGTCATGGGGACGGCGGAGAGCCGGTTGATCTGCCTCTGGTCGGAACAATACCGCTACGGGACCAAAAAGAACGGATACCACGGCGGGCTGACGCCCCAGGAAATGCTCGCCCCCATGGCGCTGCTGGCCGCCGACGAAAGGGCGGTTCCTTCGGGTTGGGGGTGGCGGGGGCGATACGTGCCGCCCTGGTGGGAAGACCCGGTGGCGGAAACGGCGATTGCCGCCGACCCGCCATCCGCGCCGGCTCCAAAAATAGCGCCCCCCAAAAAAGGTCAACTGGCGCTTTTCCCGACATCTCATCCGTGGATCGACCACCTGACCGAATCCGGAGTGTACCAAAACCAGAAGGCCATTGCCGGCCGCGCGGTTCCGGATGACGAGATGATCCGGAGATGCATCGGGACCCTGGTGGCGCGGGGCGGCCGAATCACGACCCCGGCCCTCTCCCGGGAACTGGGCATCCCCGCCTTCCGCCTCCGGGGATGGATCGCGTCCGCCCAGCGGCTGCTCAACGTGGACGGCTACGCCATCCTGGGCCGGGACGAACCATCCGACACCATCACCCTCAACATCGATCTGCTGAAACGGCAGTTTGAACTGGATGAACTCTGACGCCATGATCGCGACCATCAGCCCCCAGAGACGGCGGGAAATCATCGACGCCCTCCGGCGCGGGACCGTGCCGCGCAACGGCCTGGACGCATTTTCCGTCGGGTTGGAAATCTACGATGCGGTTCTCGACGCCGAACTGGCGTCGGTGAAGGCCGGCGGTAGGGATTGTCCACGGCCGACACGCCCGGAAACGCCCTGCGCAACATCCTAGATGCGTGGTTTTACACCCTGGAAGAGGATGTGCTGAGCGACGGTTCGGTGGACCCGGCGGATGAAGCCGCGCTTCTGGCGCGGACGGACGCGCTCCTGGAACAGCGCCTTGCCGGCGTGACGCAGGTCGCCCCCGCCTTCAGCGCCGCCCTCCGGGGGTATCGACGCGCCCAGTCGGCCAATGACCCCGCCGCCGCCGAGGGCATCGCGGCCTGGTTGAGCGGCCAGCCCAATGTCTCCGCCGGGGTCAAACGGGCCGCCGGGATCAAAGGCGACATCGACCACTTCGGGGCCATGAGCTTTCTCCAGGGGCTTCTGACGATTCTTCGCGACTGCGGCAACGCCGGCCTTTTTCGACGGTCCCCAGGGCGTCCGCAGGCTGGAGCCCCTGGCCCAGCGGCTCCACGTCGATTTCCAGACCGAGGCTCGGTTCGACAACCCCCGGGCCGTCCAGATCCGCCTCGCCCCTTTCGATCTCGACCGCCTCCGGCAGGTGGGCCGGAAAGTCCGCGACATATTCGCCGCCGACGCCCTGGCCCCGGACCGGATATCAAACCTTGCTGACGATTCCTATATCGCCGATTTGGCCAGCGCGGTGGCCGGCAAACTGGGCGGCAAGGTGGGGATCGCGCCGCGGGTGTTCCTCAAAAAACTGGTGGCCGACGTCCTGGACCGCATCGACCAGCACCCCGATTTCGATCCCAGGGCGCACTACGCCCTCACCGTTTCCGACACCGAGTTGACGCCCGTGGAACGGGAGGCGGCCGCGGCGTCGAATGTGGACGATATTGAGTTGACGGTTTGAGCAAAAAGCGTTCACTCAGCCATCATTATTAATTTGGAGCATAACACAATGATTCTTACTCATCTCCGTTTTCAAAACTATAAAGCTTTTGAATCTGAATATAATCTGGAAATCAAGCCGCTAACAATCCTCATCGGCCCCAACAGCAGTGGCAAAAGCGTAATAGCTCGCCTGCCATTGCTATTGGAAAGAGGGTTTAGCGGGCAGTCTTCGGCTCCGCTGGACCTCGAATTCGACAGCTACGATTTTGCAGGCGTCTTCAAGGAATTGGTTTACAATCATTCACCGAGAAACAATATCAGACTAGGATTTTCCTTTAAAGATGATCTTTCAGAAGACTGGTCTGTAGCGGCCAATATTCAATATTTTGATGAGTACCATATTCAGATCGTTGAAAGCTTTGAGTTGCACAAAGGCAACAAACGCCTTTTTAAAGCCCGATGGGCAGGAAACGATCCGGATTCTGAGCCTGACAGATATGCTATAGATACATTTCATCATGATTTTCGGATTGAGTTTTCAGGAATGATTCCATCTTTAATCAAATTTTTAGATGGCAGGACCATTCCAAAAAAAATGCAAACACACCTCATGGGCATTGTTTTGTCTGGTGATCACAAACCTGTATATCTTCAAGATTATATTCGCCAAAAGTTTAAAGTGAACTATCTCGGCCCTTTTCGCGAAAAACCCCGGCGCATGTATCGTTTTTCGGGAGGACGACCTTCTGATGTCGGCCCAGGCGGTAGCTTTGCCCCTCAAATGCTGGCTCAGGAGGCATCTCGCAAGGAACGGAAAGTGCTGGACGATTTAGGACAATGGTTTTATAAGCACCTCGGTAAGTGGAAGCTGGATGTCGTCAAGGAAGGAATAGGATTTTCTTTAGTGATGTCCAATCCAGAAAACCCTAACATACAAGTAAATCTTAGAGATGTTGGAACAGGGATTGCACAAGTTCTGCCGATGGTCGTCCAACGGATGTTCGATTCCGTGCATGGAGCAACCGGCGGTCTCGAAGTTGTTGAACAGCCTGAACTGCATTTGCACCCCCAATCTCATGGCGACTTGGCTGATTTATATGTAAAGGCAAGTCAAAAAGTCGATTCCCGGTTTTTAATCGAAACCCATTCCGAGATATTTTTGCTGCGGCTAAGGAGACGCATTGCTGAAGGAACATTGGACCCTGACAATGTTATTTTTTATTGGATCAAGGGAGAGAGCGGAAAAGACAAAATTACCCCGATTCATATAAATGAGAAAGGAGAAACTGATACTTGGCCGACGGATGTGTTTTCAGATGCTTATAAAGAGGTAACGGCCATCCGTCGCGCTCGAAAAATTAAAAAAGGCCAGGGGGGCGTGCATGCGGGTTGAATTTTCGTCTGAAGTGTTGTCGGACCCAAGCTGGTACAGCATTTTGGATCGGATTGTCCATTTTTTGATGAAGAAAGACATGTCTGGCATTCGGAAGATCCTGATGCTGTAAAAACCAGCGATTGGTTCAGTTCGGAAGAGGATTCTCGCTCAGCGCGAATGATCAAAGAGCTTTTTGAGAAATCCAATGTGCAGGAAGAATATACACCAACAGAAACCGGGCGGCATTCAATCTGCATAGTGGTATCCGACAGCACATTGGATAAAACGGGAACCACGCTTGATCCAAATGATGCCTACCGGGCGCTAAACCGACCGGGGTATGTCGTGGTGGAAGACGCTGAAAGCGATTCCGCTTTTGTGAATGCAATGGTCCAAGCTTATGACAGGGATCCGATCTATGAGGCCATTGAAAATGGATGGCTCCAATTTGAGCATATGGGAGGATGTGGACAATTGGAACGGACTTTGAGAAGAATCCGATCAGAGCCAACCGGTTCGCCGGGTCCGATGCGAACTGTTGTTTTGGTGGACAGTGATCGTTGTTTTCCAGAACAAGTAACAAAAAATATCGAGCGC
>JAABTM010000363.1 GCA_011389855.1 Desulfobacteraceae bacterium | reverse complement strand
GACCTCCTCCGGCCGGCCTTTCATGGCGATGCACAGGCCGTTTGGCGCCAGCAGCGGACGGGCCATGGAAAAAAACCGGGACAATTCGGTCACGGCCCTGCATATGACCGCATCGAACCGGTCTTCCCCCGACGCCGCCATGGCCTCCGCCCGAAGATGAACGGCGCGGATGCCGCCGAGGTCCAGAGTCCGGATCATGTGTTGCTGGAAACTGACCTTTTTCCGGACCGAATCCACGAGGGCGACGTCGAGATCCGGTCGCAGGATCTTCAGCACCAGGCCGGGGAATCCCGCGCCGGCGCCGATGTCCAAAAGACGGGCATTGGGGGGGATGTGCGGGACCGCCGCCGCGGAATCCAGGAAGTGTTTGACCGCCATTTCCATTGGATCGGCGATGGCCGTCAGGTTCATCCGGCGATTCCAACCCTGCAACTCCCGGCCGTAAACGGAGAATCCATCGACGGCGTCCGATGAAACCGGGACGCCCAGAATCGCCCCGCCCTCCTGGATCATCCGCCGCCATTCCGTGGAACCGATTTGCATCTTGGGCAATTCCCCAAAACAACCAGATACTGTTGGCGAATTCAACGGCGCCGCTCTCCTTTTGCCGCGCGGGAGTAAACTCCCACGCTATTTTATGATGTCCCTACAGGACATTTTTTTTTGGGCCTTGATCATCGTTTCGGCCAATGAATGCCGCGGAGCGGCAACGGCATATAGCCTGGGGTTTTAACCCCAGGGTGGGGGCGGCCAACCAATGCGCCCTGAAGGGGCGCAGTCAGGTGAATGGCCGAAACGATGATCAAGGTCTTTTTTTGCAATCCCAGTCCCGTAGGGACGACACATAGTAGCGTGGGAGTTCACTCCCGCGCGGCAATAGCGGACAGGGTCGCATTTGCCAAAAGCATCATTTCCCCGGCTTCGCGTCGCTGAAATCCATGTATACCTCCACTTCCCCCTCGGCGTTGACCGTCTTTGCGTTGGGGTACCGCTTTTTGAACACATGGATCATGCCGGAGTTTTCCCGGAGCACCGTGGCCATAAAGCCGGAATACCCGTTCTCCCTGCCGATACCCTCCAGCATTCCGAGCAGATAAGAAGCGATCCCCATGCCCTGGAAATCCTCCCGCACCACGAACGCCACCTCGGCCCAGTCCTCGTCGGCCTCCGCATAGGAACCGATGGCCATGATCTCCTGGTGTCCTTTTTTCTGGACCAGCCCGATGAGGGACATGTTCTTCCGGTAATCGACGCTGGCCCACTGCTTCTGAACCACCTCGTGGGAGAACAGTTTCATCTTGTAGAAAAAGCGGTAGTAGATGGTCCGTTCCTGGAGGGAGTAGAAAAAGTTCCGGTAGGCGAACTCGTCGGAGGGCAGCAGCGGCCGGAATTCGATGGTCCGGCCGCTTTTAAGCTCCAGGGTCTGTTTGTATCCTTCCAGGAAGAGCAGATCCTCCTGGGCCGGCGGCAACTGGTCGGCGAAAATGTAGTGGTGTTTCTTGGCCTCTTCGATGAGCCATTCCCGGAACTTGGGATGGGCGACCTGGGCCAGCTCCATCACCCGCTGGTAGATGCTTTTCCCCTGGAGGGAGGCGATGCCGTATTCCGTGACCACGAAAAAGACGTCGGCCCGGGTGGTGGCCACCCCGGCGCCGGGGCTGAGCTGGGGCACGATGCGGGACACGGTCCCTTTTTTGGCGGTGGACGGCAGGGCGATGATGGAGAACCCGCCTTTGGACATGGCGCTGCCCCGGAGATAGTCCACCTGATCGCCGATGCCGCTGTAGAACAGGTCCCCCATGGAGTCGGAGGCCACCTGGCCGGTGAGGTCCACCTCCAGGGCCGAACTGATGGAGATCAGGTTGTCGTTCCGGGCGATGACCGTGGGGTCGTTGACGTATTCCGACGACCGGAAATAGAACATGGGGTTGTTGTCCACATACCGGTAGATCCGCTCGGATCCCATGCACAGAGACGCCACGATCCGCCCCGGGATCAGGGTCTTTTTCTTGTTGGTGACGACCTTTTTCTCCAGGAGGGGCAGCAGCCCATCGGTGATGAGCTGGGTGTGGACGCCCAGGTCCTTTTTCTTGTCCAGGTACTGGAGGATCACGTTGGGCAGGTAGCCGAACCCGATCTGCAGGGTGGCGCCGTCGTCAACGAGCTGGGAGACGTACATGCCGATGCGGCGGGAGACCTCGTCGTTCCGGGTGTCGTCGATGAAGGAATCGTTGAGAGTCTCCACTATGGGCTCTTCGTGGGGCACCAGATAGTCGATGTCGTCCACATGGACAAAGCTGTCCCCCCAGGTTTTGGGCATCCGGGGGTTGATCTGGGCGATGACCATCTGGGCGTTGTCCATCCCCGACCGGGTGATGTCCACGGAAACCCCGAGACTGCAATACCCGAACCTGTCGGGCGGACTCACCTGGATCAGGGCCACGCCGATCCCGATCCGCTGGCTGTAAAAGGCCCGGGGGATCTGGGAAAGATAGGACGGGATGTAGTCGATTTTCCCCTCGAAGGCCGCGTTCCGCATGGCCTTGCTGACAAAAAACAGCTTCAGGGAAAACCGCCGGAGAAAGGCGGGGTCGTCCACATAATCGGCCAGGGTGGAGGAAAGCATCTGGTAGATCATGATGTCCTGCATGGCCATGTCCTTGACCATGGTCCGGATCAGATGCTGGGGCTCGCCGCAGCCGGTGCCGATGAAAACCCGGCTGCCCCGTTTGATCTTGGAGACCGCCTCTTCGGCGCCCACCACCTTATGAGGGCAGTATTCGTTCAGATCCACTGTTGTTTCCACCGCCTTTCGCCGCTATTTCAAAAACCCCTGGATGATCCGGTTGACCGCCTCGTCGTAAGTCAGGCCGAGGCTCATCAGCTTCATGAGCTGGTCGTTGGCGATCTTGCCGATGGAGGCTTCGTGGGTCAGTTCCGCGTCCGGGTGGAAAGCCTTGAGGGCCGGAACCGTCTCGTTCGCCCCGTTGTCCATAATGATGGCGTCGCATTCGATGTGGCCGAAACATCTGGCCCGGGCCTCCAGGTTGACGTAAAAATCCTGCCGGGAATCTCCCTTGATCACCGACCGGGAAACCATGTTGGCCTTGCTGTCCTCGCCCTTGAGGACGAGTTCGTTTTTGGAGATCGCCGACTGGTTTCCATCGGTCATGACCCGCTCGGTGACGAGCAGGGATGCGCCGGGGCCGATTTCCGCTTCATTGATCCGGTAAGCCTCGTCCACGCCCCCCAACTGGCTGAGTTCCATTTCGGCGTGGGCGCCCGCTTCAAGATAGACCTTGGTGGTGGGGTTGAGAATCCGCTTGCCCTTGCCTTCGCCGATGGCCACATGCTTTTCCACGTATTTGACGGACGCGTTTTTCCGCACGCGGAACTCATGGATTCCCTCGTGCCCCTCGGATTCCGAGGAGCCGCAGTGGATGCCGCACCCGGCCACGATGGTTACATCGGAATCCTCGCCGATGTCGAAGGTGTTGTAGACCACGTCGTGGAGCCCGGCCTGGCTCAGGATGACCGGGATGTGGACCGATTCGCCGACCGTTCCCGGCTCTATCCGGATCACGATGCCGTTGCCCGCTTCGTTGGTTTCGATCTCGATATTGGCGGACACCTCCCGGCCCAGGAGTTCCCCGTTCTTCCGGATGTTGTAGGCGCCCTTGGGGATGCCTTCCAGACCCGCGACCTCTTTCAGCAATTCTTTATCGATAGCATCTAACATCGGCGACTCCTTCGCAGCTGTCGGTGAACCCGCAAACGCTCAAATCCGTCAAAATGGGAACGGCTCCCTCGAAATCCCCGCTGTAGCCGATCCGGCCGTCCTTGATCAGCAGGATGGCGTCGGCGGCCTCCAGAAAGGACCGGTTGTGGCTGACCACCAGCGTGGTGGTCTTATAGTCCCGCTGTTCTTTTTTCAGCAGATCGACCATGGGGCCGATGGTCCACAGATCGATGCCGGTGTCGGGTTCGTCATAGATGGCCACTTTAGGGTTCCGGGCGATGGTGGTGGCCAGTTCGATCTTCTTGATCTCGCCCCCGGAGAGCTTGGCGTCCACGGGTTTGTCCAGAAAATCCATGGAGCAGATCCCCACCCGGGCGATGATCTCCATCAGCTTGTCCTCGTCGTCGGTTCCGGCGGCGATGGCGAGCAGATCCCGGAACGTGAGCCCCTTGAACCGGGCGGCGTTCTGGAAGCTGTAGGCGATGCCCATGTTGGCCCGGTCGGTGATGGGCAGGCGGGAAATGTCTTCACCCTGGAACCGGATGGTTCCGCCCGTGGGCTGATTGATGCCCATTATCAGCTTGGCCAGCGTGGTTTTGCCGCTGCCGTTGGGGCCGGTGATGCCGTAGAATTTTCCCTCTTCAAAGGTGTAATCCATGCCCTTGACAATGTCCTGCACCCCGCCGCCCTCGTCGTCCGCCGGGGCCGAAAATCTGAGGTCTTTGATCTCGATCATGATGCTCCTCTCTGAGGTCCTGCTGCTTCAGTCATCCTGTATGAATGCTGCAACCTATCGGCACATTAATCTTTTATTATCCTTCCCCGTTCGACTCCTTGTCAAGGGTAATTTCCACCGGCGACCCCGCGGCCCGGCGGTTTGTTTTCGTTTTTCCATTGACAAAAGTATTGAAAGCTTTTTATTATTTGGATTTTCTGGAATCAAAATACCTTTGATTCCAATGGATGATCGATTCCATTCTGAATTCTAATTCAAGTTGATCGTCCTCGCCGCCTTGGGTTGAAACCCCAGGCTGAACCTATAAAACCGGCTGGA
>JAABTM010000004.1 GCA_011389855.1 Desulfobacteraceae bacterium | reverse complement strand
TCTTCGACATCTATAAAATCGTCCAGCTGACCTTTCAACACTTCTATGTAGGCGCGAATTTCAGCCTTTGACGGCGCTTTTATAAGCTCTTGGGAGACTTTACCACGCAACATTTTTCTCCGTTCGTAGATTAAGTCATGTACAAGTAAGCGTTCTTCGGCCGACAGCCCAAGGCAATTATAAATCAATTTGTTAGCCTGTTTTTCTAACTCCTCTCGTTGGCTTTGTAAGTCTAAAACATCTATAAAATTGGCAGATGAATCTTCCGTAGCGGCAAGTTGCTCATAAAGTTGCGCTAAAATTCCTAGGTCTTTTTCCGAAAAGTCAGGTATCGGCAGAGTTTTAAGCGTATCCAAATTGCTGATGGACTCTTGTACTCCCATTATTGGAGACTGAAAAAACTCACTATACCGAGCAAAATCTGAAGATAGATAGAGCGATAGGGATTTTAAAAGAGATTGTTTAGAAGGCGCTCCAGAAATTCCAATCTGCCTTGCGGGCACGGCAATAAATTCATCACTATATACAGCAAATCGACGCGCCTGATCGATAATAACATGCGGTGGACGACACACTTCCACAGATTTTATCCCTGCCCTACGGCGTACATATCCTTCTTTTTTAGAAATAGATTCAAATGCTTCAGGCGGAAAAGCATACAAACGGGTTTCCTTGGGCAATCTTCTAATCAGAAGCCGCTTCTTGCCTACTAATTCAGGTACTGGCACTATGTCCTTGTCATTTTGACATCGGATTTGAACTCCTTCATGCATTGCCAGTTCATGCATCTGTGCAAACTGGGCCAAGGTAGGGAAACGTGCTGAGACGCTTTCCAACAAACGAGCATCCTTCGGCGTTCCCCATAACGCCAGTTTCCAGGTCAACGCCTCACCCCGCAGTGCTTCGTTTTTACGTACGCGGCGTAATTCGGCGCCATTTACGGTGACGCTCCAACTTTCTGTATTACCTCTACCACGAGTAGCAGGCTGAGTTATCCGGAATGGGGAAAATACTGTGATTATCTCATCCGCTTCCTCATTCAGCGGCGCGTAAAAAAAACTCGCGGCGGGAACTTGAGCACGTCCTGCGAACAGTACTGAAGACAGGTTGGCGAAATTGACCACCGCCCAAGTGTCAGTCTGGCTGAAAAAGCTTTGCCGAAATTTTTTAGAAGGGGATTTGAACAAGCTCATCGCCGGCATCAACATCCCCACAGCGCCGTCTGTTTGGACATTATCCAAAACTTTATAAGCAAAGGCTTCCGCAATTTGCTTTCGACCTACCGGATATTTTTTTTTATTTTCATTCATCCAAGCCAGAGCCAGTGGCTGCGTGGTCTCATCCCACTGTGGATTGCTGGCGATCCAATTGAATTGTTTAGACTTGGTTAAAATATTTGGATCAAAAAAATCGCCATGCAGAATATTATTGCCTTGCAGTTCAGGGAGTTTAAACCCTTTGTACCGTCCACCTAAATCCGGCGGGTCGATGTAATCCAGCAGCGTAAGCGCTAAGCTTAGGCCAGCCACCTGGCAAGCATCGTGATCTTTGTCAATGCCGAAGACGCGGCGGGTCAATAAATCGCGCAATTCAACGGGGCGAAGTTGCCCTTGTTCGGATAGGGCGCGTTCAATCATCCGCCGATAAGCTTGCACCAGGAACGCACCTGAGCCGCAGGCCGGATCCAGAACTGTGCCGTCGGCCCCTAACGGCTTACGGCTCTCCAACTCATCCAACATAAAATTGACCAGATGCACCGGCGTATAATACGCACCTTTTTCCTCAGCTTTGCTCTTGCCATTGCCTTGGCTCTCCGAATGAAGAAACTGCTCGTAAATCACGGACAGGGTTTCCAAAGGGATATGGGAAAAATCGTAGACTTTGAATCCCAAGTTCATTTGTCCGGAGACTTCATCCCCGCTGAACACGGCGGCGGTTTTGCTTATATGGAAATCGGTAATGCCCCGAAAAGAGTCGATGCTAAAAATATCGCCATTCAGCCAAACTTTTAAATGTTCGTTTATGGCTTGGAAACCTGCCAAATTGGCGTCCCTTCCAAAAATCGTATGCTCCGCTATGTTCCATTCCGCCAAACGGCGCGGCGACAAAATGTCTCGATCTTTCAGATAACGAAGGAAGACATATTTCCCCACTAAGGCGTTCGCCGTGTGGTGATCGAGTTCACGCTCGATTAGCCATCGTCCTAAACTCTCCAATTCATCCAACAATTTCCAGTCCACCCGATTTTCGGGTTTGACGTGATGCCCCCAAGACTCCCACATGCTGGCGTTGTCGATGGATTGCGCCTGGAAAGCTTGAAATTTTTCTAACGCATTATTGATGCTTCTGGCCACACCCAATATCCGTTTTTCGGTACTCTCCGCATATTCGAAGCCAGAATATAAACGGATGCTGTACGGCGAAACCAGTAACAAAAACGGAACTATATCCTGATTCCAGACCCGGCGATGAATGGCGTCTGCCTCCTCTTCGTTGGCTGTTTCGCAAACATACACCAGTGGAATGGGGCTTTGGCCCTGGTTGTGGAGGGTATAAACGCCTTGCAGACCGCAAAATTTTTTGGCCTTGCGGAAAATATGAGCATAATTTTTTATTCCGTCCAAATCCGCACCTTGCAGGAAAGCACTGGAATCCTCATAGCCCAATTTTTGGATCAACGCTTGGGCGTTCATTGGCTTATCCCGCATCCCTTTGCGAAAGCAAAACTTTGCGCCAATGGCGAAAAGCCTGCTCAGGCAAATCAACCAGGGAGCGAATTTGTGTAGGAGTATATTTCATCGTGGTAAATCACATTTTAAATTTTTGCTCATAACAATGATTAACATTGTAATACACTTATTGCTATTCTTTTTTGAACATTTTTTAAATTTTTAGCGATCATCAAGGCTTGATGCGGAGCACAGAGGCTTTCTTGGCGCCGCCTGTCCGCTCCACCATGGCATGAGGGATTTGTCTATTGCGTATAGAAAAAGAACATGCATGTATTTGTGTTGATCGGATTCGTAGGGAAAACGGAGTGGTTTGGAAGATGGTTTAGCTGCGTTAGGATTTGGAAATGCTTTTTAACTAGGGAATATACGTCGCACACGCATTCTCCGACTCCCACGCGCCGACCCGGCTGACCCGGGCCGGCGTGTCCGAGAGCCGGTCTTCGAGAGATCGGGCGACATATCGGGCGATGTTCTCCGAGGAGGGGGGGTAGGCGTCGCTGAAGAGGTCGGTTTCGTTTAAGAATTTGTGGTCGAGGGTGTCCATCACCTCGGCCACGTGCTTTTTGAGAACCCCGAAATCCATGAGGATGCCGGCCTCGTCCAGTCTGTCGCCGACCACCCGGACCTCCACTTTCCAGTTGTGGCCGTGGAGGTTTTCGCATTTTTGGGCGACCATCTTGAGTTGATGGGCGGCGGCGAAATGGGTGACGATTTTCAGCTCGAACTGGGACAAGGCGCTCCTCCTTTACCGGGCGTCGCCGCTAACGGGCGGCCCGGGCCGAATCTTCTTTTCGGCCCGAATCCCCTTTGAAGATGTTTTTGAACCTGGTGGAGAGCTTCTGGGATTCGAGCTTCGAGAACTCCTTCAACAGCGACTCCTGCTTTTTGGTCAGATTGGTGGGGGTCTTGACCATGACCTGGATGATCTGGTCGCCCCGCTCCCGGGTCCGGAGAGAAGGGATGCCCTCGCCGCGGAACCGGAGAATCTCCCCGGGCTGGGTTCCCCTGGTAACCTTGAGCTTCTTTTCCCCGTTGAGGGTCTCGACCGGGATATCGTCGCCCAGGGCCGCCTGAACGAAAGAAATGGAAATCTGGCAGATGATGTTGACGCCGTCCCGCTCGAAGAAATCGTGGGGCTGCACCGAGATGAACACATAGAGGTCGCCGGGAGGTCCGCCGTTGGACCCGGGCTCGCCCTCTCCGGTGAGCCGCAGCCGGGAACCGTTGTCCACGCCGGCGGGGATCTTCACCGTCACCCGTTTGGCATCCTCCACCTTGCCGGCGCCGCGGCAGTTTTCGCAGGGGGTGGTGATGGTCTGGCCGTTGCCCCGGCACTGGGGGCAGGCGGTGCGGACGGTGAAAAACCCCTGAGTGCGGGTCACCTGGCCGGCGCCGCCGCACTGGCGGCAGGTTTCGGGGTATGTGCCTGGGGCGCAGGCGCTGCCGTTGCACTCCGGGCAGACCACCATCTTTTCGACGGTGACCTCGGTTTCTTTCCCAAAAGCCGCTTCCATAAAGGAGAGGGTCATGTCGTAGCGGAGATCGTTCCCCCGGCTCGCCCGGCTCTGGGATCGCCGTCCCGTCCGGAATCCGAAAAACTCCTCGAAAATGTCCCCGAAGCTGGAGAAGATGTCGTCGAATCCGCCGAATCCCGAGAAGCCGGCGCCTTCGAGGCCCTGATGACCGTACTGATCGTAGAGGGACCGTTTCTTGTCGTCCCGCAGCACCTCGTAGGCCTCGGCCGCCTCCTTGAATTTGTCCTCCGCTTCCTTGTCGCCGGGGTTTCGATCCGGATGGTATTTCAGCGCCAGTTTTCGATACGCCGTCTTGATCTCACCGTTGGAGGCGCTTTTGGCGATCCCCAGTACCTCGTAGTAGTCCCGTTTAGCTGCCATTGAATGTCCTGATTATCCTGTTCATCTCCTGAATTGACGTCTTGCCGACGATTTTTGAAAATAGGAATGGATCCTTGTTCCCAAACGACAAGAAACTAATGCAGAAATCCGGGTTGTCAACGCCTTTGGCCATGCCGCCGCGGCTTCCCGCCTACAGATACGGCGATCGCCGTCGGCTGCTCCTGCCGCCGCGGCCCACCAGAAAGCCCAGAACCAGCACCCCGGCCCCGCTCAGAAACAGGTAGATGTTTCGCTCCCGGAGCCGTTTTTCCACCACATCCAGCCGTTTCCGCTGCTCCGAGAGGGACTTTTCCGTCGTCTCATACGCCTCTTTCATCTGGAGATAGTCGCCGCTGTTGTCTTTCAGATTTTCATAGGATCGCCGGACCTCCGCCAGGTCCGCCCGGGTTTTTTCCACCGTCTCCTTGAGGGACTGATTCTCGGTCTTCAACCGGTCGTTTTCGGAAGACAATGCCGTCATCTCCTCCGTCAATTCGGCCGCCTTTTCCTTGGCCTGATTGAGCTGGAGGGTTTTGGGCCGGTCGCTGGTCAAAAAACGGTTCAGAACCCATCCGGTCCGGTCGTCGGGCAGGCGGACCTGGCTCCAGGTGTTTTCGGCGCGCAGGACCTCCACCCGCTCCCCCGACGGCACCTCGTCGAGCACCTTGTGCGCGATGCCCGGCCCCGTCCGGAAGGTGATCTTCATGATGTCGTTGACGTATTTGGTTTCGGCGTGGGCCATGGCGGCGAGGAGCATCACCGCCGTCACCGCGATTCCGATCCTCTTCATGATCCGTTTACTCCTGTTCTCTTCAGAATCCATCCTTCACCTTCGGTTTCGTTCTCTTATAAACGTTGATCGATGCGGTCTCCGTCGCGGACCCGCTTTAAAACAGCCATTCTTTTTGAAATCAGCGCCTCTGTCAAGCCACTTATTCACATTGGCGGCCGATTAACGATGCACCCGTTCGAGCCGCCGTTTGGGCTTTACTCCGGGGATGAGAGATGCTATTGTGTCCGAATAAAAGGGAGACCCCTCATCGCCATGATCGCATTCGACCTGGAGTGTACCAACGGACATACTTTCGAAGGATGGTTCGCGGACAGCAGCGCCTACGAGGACCAGAAGGCGCGGTCCCTCATCGCCTGCCCGTTTTGCGAAACCACCGACGTCGCCAAGAAACTGTCGACCTTCGCCATCAAATCCTCCCCCCGGCCCGGCGCCGCGGATCTCGCCGGGAAAAAGGCCCGGATCGAGGCCCTGGGCAAAGAAATTTCCCATTTTGTGGAGAACAACTTCGATGACGTGGGGTGCGATTTCGCCAAGGAGGCCCTGAAGATCCATTACGGCGCGGAAGAACCCCGGAACATCCGGGGGGTCAGCACCGATGCCGAGGAAAAGACCCTCCAGGAAGAAGGGGTCAAGTTCTTCAAGTTCCCCGTCGCCAAGCCGCCCGACCCCGACGCCTGAAGACGCCCCTTCGGCCGGACGACCCGCCTGCCCGCCGCTACACCACCTCGGCCAGAAAATCCTCGACCCCTTTGACGGTGTTGATGTTGTAGATGCCGTAATGATGCCCTTTGGGCAGGGTCTTTTTCAGCAGGCCGGTCAGGACCTTGCCGGGCCCCACTTCCGCAAAGACCTCCACCCCTTCCCCCATCAGCCGGACCATGATGTCGTACCACCGAACCGGGCTGCGGAGCTGCCGGGCCATCAGGGACCGGATCGCATCCGGATCGGTCTCCACTTCCGCGGTCACATTGAAGACGACGGGGCTTTTGGGGGACCCGAAGGTCAGCCCCGACAGAAACTCGCCGAACTCCGCTTCGGCGCCGCGCATCAGGTCGCTGTGCCAGGCGCCGCTCACTTTGAGGGGGATGGCCCTGGCCCCCTTTTCCCGGGCCGCGATGGCCGCCTTTTCCACCGGTTCGGGCGCGCCGGTGATGACGATCTGGGTCTCGGAATTGTGGTTGGCCACCGACACCGGCCCGTGGGCCGAGGCATTGGCCACCAGCACCGACACCGTCTCCATGGGCAGTCCCACGATGGCCTGCATGGCCCCCTGGTGTTTCCGGGATTCGCGGTGCATCAGTGATCCCCGTTTGAACACCGCCCCCAGGGCGTCGGGGACCGAGAGCGCGCCGGCGGCGCACAGGGCGGCGTATTCCCCCAGGCTGTGGCCGGCGGAAATCACCGGCGACGCGCCGCCCGCCGTCAGGGCGGACAGATACCCGAGGTTGACCGCGGTCAGGGCCGGCTGGAGATTGACCGTTTCGGTCAATACATCCATGGGGCCCTCGAAGCAGAGTTTCCGGATGTCTTGTTGGGTGATCTCGCAGACCGCGTCGAATATCTCCCGGACCTTCGGATCGGCGTCATGAACGTCTTTGCCCATCCCCACGGATTGAGACCCCTGGCCGGGAAACAGAAAGGCGCATTTCTTCACAGTTCCTCCTCGGTGCGATGTTGGCTGTCCCCTGGACGGGCCCCCGAACCGGACAGCTCTGCCGGGTCCAGGTTGAAAAGTCTTCGGGTGATGTCCACATAGTAGGCTTTGTCCCGCAGGCAGCCGTTGTTTTTCAGAAAAATCGTCGGATCATGCATCATTTTATTGATCAGGGCCTCGGTCATCCGGTGGATGGCCTCGGCGTCCGCCTCCGACAGGTGGTGGAGGATCCCCAGGGTCTTTTCCACCTCGGACCGGGCGATCTCCGCCATCTTCCCCCGGAGGGCCTTGATGGTCGGCACCACGTCGAGACTTTCGTACCACTTTCGGAAGCTGACCACGGCGGCGTCGATGATCCGTTCCGCCTTCACCGCCTCCCTGTTCCGGTCCTCGATGTTCTCGTCGATGACCCCCTTGAGATCGTCGATGTCGTAGACATAGGCGTTGTCCATCCGGTTGATCCGCGGATCGATGTCCCGGGGGACGGCTATGTCGATGAAAAAAAGGGGCCGGTGCTTCCGGCCGCCCATTGCCGCCTTGACCATTTTCCGGTCGATGACGTACTCCGGCGAGCCGGTGGAGGAGATTATGATGTCCACCTTCTGGAGCATGCCGCCGATCTCCTCGAACCGGATGGCCGTTCCCCGGAAGCGGCGGGCCAGCTCGATGCCCCGTTCGAAGGTCCGGTTGGCCACGAAGATATCCCCGGACCGGTGACGGATGAGGTGTTCCACCGCCAGTTCGGCCATTTCCCCGGCGCCGATGAGCAGAACCCGCATCCCCTCCAGGCTGCCGAAGATTTTCCGGCCCAGTTCGATGGCCGCGTAGCTGATGGAGACCGCGTGGTCGCCGATGCCGGTCTCGCTCCGGACCCGTTTGGCCACGAAAAAGGTCTTGTGGAGCAGCCGGTTGAGGATGACCCCCGAGGTCCGCTTCAGGGCGGCGGTCCGGTAGGCCTCCTTGATCTGCCCCAGGATCTGGGGCTCGCCCACCACCATGGAATCGAGGCTGGCGGCCACCCGGAAGATGTGGCGGATGGCGTCGTCGCCCTGGTGGATGTAGAGGCTCTCCTCGAACCGGGACACGGGGATCCGTTTGTATTCCGAAATAAACCGTTTGGCGGCCCCGATGGCCGCGTCGCTGTCCGGCGAGGTCAGAAGGATCTCCACCCGGTTGCAGGTGGAAACCAGGATCGATTCCTTGATGGCGGCGTGCTCCGAAAAAGAACGGAGCAGCGCATCGGTCTCTTCCCCGGAAAAGGCCAGGCACTCCCGCAATTCCACGGGAGCGGTTTTGTGGTTCAACCCCAATATAATGATGTAATCCATGACTGCTGTTCAGTATTTGGTTGCGGCGGCGGCCTTACCACCGGGTAAAGGCGCCGTGATGACCGGTCAGGAGAAAATTGACGCCGAGAAAGGTAAACAGGAGCACCCCGAATCCGACAATGGACATGATGGCGGCCTTCCGGCCCCGCCAGCCGGTCGCCAGCCGCTCGTGGAGCAGGGCGGCGTAGAAGAGCCACATGACGCCGGACCAGACCTCCTTGGGGTCCCAGCTCCAGAACCGGCCCCAGACCATCTTGGCGTACAGAAACCCCGTGATAAGGCCCAGGGTGAACATGGTGAAGCCCACCACGATGCTGGCGTACCCCACCGTATCCAGAAGGTTGAGGGAGGGGAGCCGGTGGAAGAAGAAACCGTGATTCTTGCCCTTGATGGCGCTTTCCTGCATAAGATAGAGGATGCCGGCCCCGGCGGCCAGGGCGAAGGCGGCGTTGCCGATGAAGATCACCACCACGTGGAAGATGATCCAGAAGTTGTTGAACACGATCTCCATCTGGGAAGGCGCTTTGGGCAACCGGACCGAAACCGACATGATCAGGGCCGCCAGCGGCGCCGCGTAGACGCCCAGGACCCGCAGCCGGTACCGGTGCTGAAACACCAGGAACAGGCCCGCCAGGGTGCAGGCGGCCACCGAGAGGGTCTCCTGGAGATTTCCCACCGGAAACCGTCCGGCGGCTATAAATTCATAGAGGATGGCGGCCAGGTTGGCCAGAAATCCCGCCCCCAGCAGTCCCCATCCCGCCCGGTGGAGGACGTCCTTTTGCAAAAAGAGGTAGCTCACGTACCCCGCCGTGCTCAGCAGATAGAGGAAAAGGGCCGCCATGGAAAACAGCTGCATCATGAGGTCGCCCCCCGTTGCCCGTCGTCCATGAGATCGTCGTACCGGAACCCCGGCCCCAGCACATCGGACAGGACGGCGTCCACGGCCGGCATCTCCCCGGCCTTGAGCAGCCCCGGCAGATCCCGGTCGATGAGGGCCTCGAAAAGGGGCTTGTGGGCCTCGGGGGCATGTGCCTCCGCCAGCAGCTTCGCCCGGACGGCCCCCATGAGATTTAGGAAAAGGGCGTATTCCGGGCCGAACCGGGCCTCCAGCTCCTTCCGCAGTTTTTTGGCGAAGGCCGGGCTCCGGCCCGAGGTGGAGACGGCCAGGATGAGATCTCCCCGCCGGACCACCGCCGGCAGGATGAAGTTGCAGACCTCGGGCCGGTCCGCGATGTTGCAGAGCATGTTCCGGTCCACGGCGTCGGCGTGGATCCGGCGGTTCAGATCCGCGTCGTCGGTGGCGCCGATGACCAGGAACATGCCGTCCAGATCATCGGTCTGGTAGTCCCGGTCCCGCCACTCGATCCGGCCGTCCGCCGCCAGGGGCCGCAGTCGGTCCGATATCCGGGGGCTCACCAGGGTAACCCGGGCGCCGCAGGCCCGCAGCCCTTCGACTTTACGGGTCCCCACGCCGCCGCCGCCCACCACCAGGCACCGGCGGTCCCGGATGTCCAGGTTGACCGGGTAATATCGATGCGTCCCGCTCATACCGTCAACCGCAGCAGGTCTTCGGCCAGCACCAGCGGACCGTCGTAGGTTTTCCGGCACTGTGCCGCGATGTTCACGGCGTCGCACTCGGGGTAAAAATGGGTAAGCACCAGCCGCCCGACACCGGCTCTGGCCGCCATTTCCCCGGCCAGGGAGGGCGTCAGGTGGCCCGAGACCTTGTGTTCGTCGGGCAGGGCCGATTCACAGATGAAGAGATCGGCCCCCTTCGCCAGTTCCACCACTGAGTCGCTGACGTCCGTATCGCCGGAATAGACCGCCGTCCCTCCGCCGGGCGCCGCGACCCGGTAGGCCAGGCTCGAATCGATATGGGCCGCTGGCGCGCAGCGGACCACGATGTCGTCGATCCGGAATTCTTCCGACCGGCCGCCGTCCAGTTCGACGATCTTCAACCCTTCCTCGCCCGGATCGATCCACTGGCCGTAGACCCCCCGCAAGCGCTCGAAGAAATCGGAAAACCCCTTGCCGGCGACCAGGGCGAGAGGCCGCCGCGGAGACGGTCCGCCGCCGTATTTGGCGCCGAACAAGAAGGCGGCGAGTTCGCCGCTGTGGTCCGGATGGAGATGGCTGAAAAAGATGACGTCGATGTCGAAGATCGTGATCCCCGCCTCCAGGAGCCGGCGCATGGTCCCGGCTCCGCAGTCGAACAACAGCGAGCGCCCGGCGATCCTCATCAGCACCGAACAGGCGCCGCGCCGCAGGGAGGGAACACAGGTTCCCGACCCTACAATGGTAAGGGCGATCCGTTCCGGCCGCGTTTCGTTCTGTCTGTATACGGTCATTTCGGTCGACCGACCGCCTCCTTATGGAAGTCGGTCTTTTCTCCTTTGTGTTTTTTTTTCGACCCGGTCGATGACCCACTGGGCCACCTTTCTATCGTCGGCAACGGCCACCAGGGACCGGAGATTCTCCAGAGGCAGCTCGGCCCTTGCCACGCTCCGGTGCCCCCCGGCCGACCCCAGGTGTTCGAAGCTCGATTTGGCGATCCGCCCGGCGTTTTTCCGGATGCCGTCGTTTCTGAAGATGATGATGAGCCGGTCCTCGTGGATCCCCGAAACGATGCTCCATTTGACCGGATTGACCCGCATGAAAAAATCGGCGATGACCACGCAGACGTCCGGCGACATCACCGGGCCCAGATGGACAAAGGCCCGCCCCTTCCTCATGCAGAGGTGGTGGAGGGCATACCGGAAATATTTGAGGAAATCAAGGCGAAGGTCGGACTGCTCGATCTTTCGGGCCAGATGGATATTGGCGTGGCGGAAGAGAAACTGAAAAGCCTTGACGTCCTCGATGCAGGCCGGCCGTTCGAAATCGTGGGTGTCGGTTTTGATGCCGATGAAAAGCCCGGTGGCCAGCTTGCCCGAGGGCTTGATCCGGGCGGCCCGGAGATACTCGGTCATCATGCTGGCGGTGGCCCCGTAGTCGGGCCGGATGTCCACGAACGGGGCGTCCACCTCGGTGCGCGGGTGGTGGTCTATGACCACATGAAACTTGAACCCGGAGAATTCCTCGTTGTGGGAGGGCTGTGAATCGACGGCGACGAAGCGGGTGAACCGGTCTTTCCCGATCTCCTTTAAATAGTGGAGGCGGACCCCCAGCAAACGGATCATGGCGATGTTGTCGGGCCGCTTGATGGGATTGAAATGTGCCAGCGTCACCCCGGCCGCCTTTCGCCACAGGAGCCTTTTGACCGCCATGGCGCTGGCGATGGCGTCCGGATCGGCGTTGACGATCACCAGCACCTGGTCCGTGCCCGAAAATTGTTCGTAGAAACGGCGAAGCCGCTCCGCTGCCGAAATCTTCATGAATTCACCCGCCTCCCTGATCTGACCAAAAAGGTATTTTAAAATGAATGTCTTCGGATTACAAACACTTTTTCATCCGCAAAGGCCTGGATTTATCCCAGTACCTTGCGGAAGGCGGGTCATCGCTCTTCGGTGGAGGCCAATTATCTGCTTGACAGACCTTTGCCGCTTTTGTTACCTAATGCCCGGCAGTAAGATAATTAAGGAGACGGGATCTATAATTTTCGATTATAAAAAGAACCGCGCCTGGACAGAAAATCTGTCCGTCGTCATGCAGTTGGGCCTCACCATGGTAGGTTCCATTCTCTTTTGCTTTTTTATCGGATGGACCATCGACAAATGGGCCGGGACCCGGGGCGTCTTCACGACGATATCCATCATTTTGGGGGTAATCGGCGGCGCCAACGTCTCCTACCGTCAGATTCTTGAGGTCATCGAGGAAAAGGAGGAGGACACATCCTCGCAAAATGGAGCCGATTAGAAGCACACAGAAGCGGTACTGTTCCACAGCCCTGACGCTGGCTATCGTCGCAGGCGGTGTTCTGATACTTGCCGACCTGAAGCCCATGGGCAAAGGCATGATCCTCGGGACCCTGTTCAGTATCATCAATTTTATCCTCATGGCGCAGTCGATTTCCATGCGGATGAACCGTTCACAAGCAAAGACGTTTTTCTTCTCCATAGGCTCCATTTTTTTCCGTTATGGGTTGATGGCCCTTCCCCTCGTGGCTTCCATCAAGCTGGCCGGCATTGACCTCCTCGGCGTCGTCATTGGTCTGTTTTCAATCCCTTTCGTTATTGTCAGCGATCACATATTAACCATCCTCTTACCGACCCGCGCGGGCCAAAAACAGGTTTAGGAAAACTGCATCATGGAAGACCTCGGAAGGATACACCAGTTGATCGTGCCGTTTATGGGACGCGATTTGACCTTCAATCTGGACGTTATCGTCATGACATGGATCGCCATAGCCGCAATGCTGGTCTTCGGATTTCTGGCGTCCCGGAATCGCAGCCGGCTGCCCGGACCCTTCCAGGTGCTCGGGGAACTATTCGTATCCCAGCTCTACGCGCTGACGGAAGACGCCCTCGATCAAGAACGGGGAAAAGCGTATCGACCGCTTATCTGCGCCCTTTTCATGTTCCTTTTGTTTTGCAACTGGATGGGTCTTTTTCCTCATATGCATGAGCCCACGAAAGATCTCAACACCCCCTTGAGCCTTGGCCTGATGGGGTTTGTCATCGCCCACTACGCGGGAATTAAACAAAAGGGATTCAAAGAGTACGCAAAAGCCTATTTCCAGCCGATCTTTTTTATGGCGCCCCTGAATATCATCGGCGAACTCTCCAAAGTCATCTCCATCTCCTTTCGTTTGTTCGGAAACATCATGGGCGGTTCCATCATCGTTTTGGTGGTCTCCCACCTGGTTTTCAGCCTGGTGTTGCCGCCCTTTTTGAACGCGTTTTTCGTCATATTCATCGGAGCAATACAGGCGTTTGTTTTCACGATGCTCACCCTGGTTTACATTTCGGTACAGGTAAATTGAACTATGTTGAACGATATTGAATCCTGGGTAAAAGTGGCGGCGTTTGCCGGCGCCGGACTGTCTATGGGGCTCGGCGCCATCGGCGCCGCGATCGGTGAAGGATTCGCCGCCGCCAAAGCCAATGACGCCATTGCGAGGAGCCCCGATTCCTCCGGCGATATTTTCAAGTTGATGCTCGTGGGGCAGGCGGTCGCCGAAACCGCGGCGATCTTCGCGCTGGTCATCGGCGTGATACTCCTGTTTTCCAATTTTTCAGCGGCGGCGCCCATTTCCGTCGCGGCATTGTTGGGCGCGGGCATCTGCATGGGATTCGGCGCCATGGGATCCGGCGTCGGGTCGGGCTTTCCAGCAGGTGAAGCATGCGAGGGCGTGTCGCGCCAGCCGGCCGTGAAAGGCAATCTCACGACCAATATGCTGATTGGCTCCGCCGTCAGTCAAACGCCGGCCATTTTTGCCATGGTCGTGTCGTTTATGCTGATGTTTATCAACTACTCCGGCGCGCCTCTGCATCCGACGTCGGCGGCTTTGCTCGGCGCGGGTTTCGCCACCGGCCTCGCCGCCATCGGCTCGGGGCTCGGCAGCGGACTCGCCGCCGGGGCCAGTTGTCAGGGCTCGGCCAGGCAACCGCTCACCTCGGCCAATGTCACGATCATCATGCTGGTCGGACAAGCCGTCGCCCAGACGCCCTCGATTTTCGGTCTCTTGATCAGCTTCGTGCTGATGTTCAAATCCTATGCGCCGTCGGAAACACTGGCCGCATCCATTGCCCTGGTATCGGCCGGCCTCTGCATCGGTTTCGGCGGTATCGGCCCCGGCGTCGGCAACGGCATGACAGCCCAAAGCGCCGTGGGGTGGGTTGCACGAAACGTCAGGCAGGAAGCGGTATTAATGCGAACGATGCTCGTCGGACAAGCGGTCTCACAATCCACGGCCATTTATGCCATGGTCATAGCGTTAGCGCTTATATTCTTAATTTAAAACCTTATTTTAACCTTATCATCTGGAGGTAATCATGGCAATCGAAGGTATCGATCTGATCAAAGCGGCCTCTTTTCTTGGCGCGGGTTTGGCAATGGGTTTGGGCGCCATCGGCCCCGGGGTTGGTGAAGGAATGGTCGGCGCTAAAGCATGCGAAGCGATCGGCAAAAATCCGGGAGAAGCCGGCCTGTTAACCCGAACCATGCTCGTAGGACAGGCGGTTTCGGAGTCCACCGGCATCTATTCCCTGGTTATTGCGCTGTTGTTGCTTTTCGTCGTTTGATCCTCTCTCCATAACAAGGGAATATTTTGCCAATGGAAATCGTCAGCAATATAGCCCTGATCAGTATCAATGAGACGCTAATCGTCCAGCTTCTCTCCTTTTTGATTTTTCTGTTCCTGATCAACCGGTTGATGTTTCGGCCCCTGGAGGGGGTGATGGCGGAAAGAACGGAATACATCGATACCCTTCAGAACGAGATCATCGAAACGGAAAGCGAATTGAACAAAGTCTCGCGACTTCTTGATCGTCAGGAAGCGGCCACCCGCGAACAGGCCCATGCTCTCCGGAAAGATGTGGAGGAGGCCGGCGGCAATCGGGCCGGAGAGATATTCTCCGCCGTTCGGAAAGAGGTGGCGGAACTCAAGGATCAGGCCGAAGAAGAGGTGGCGGGCCAGCTCGCCGAGGCAAGGAAATCCATTCAAAAGGAGTCGGAAGAGCTGTCGATGCGGATCATGGAAAAAATCCTGGACCGGAGGATCGGCAAATGAAGAAAAGGCATCGGATTATCCTGACGACCACCGCCTGGGTGCTGCCAATTTTGATAACAAGCACCGACGCCTTGGCCGCCGAAGCATCCGGAAACTGGCGCTCGACCTATGACCTGATCATGATGTGGGTCAATTTCGGGATACTGGCCTTTGTTATCGTGAAATTCGGCAAAGAACCCATCAAGGATTTTCTGTCGGGCCGCAAAGCGGAACTGGCCCGTGAAATCGGCGACATCGAGGAGAAGAAGAAAGCGGTGATGGCCAAGATCAACGACACTTACCGCATCCTCGACCAGAGCGACGCCCGCTTCGAGGCGCTCAAAAAGAAGATCGTACAGCAGGGCGAGAAAAAGAAGCAGGAGATCATCGAAGACGCTCAGGAACAAAGCCGGCTGATTCTGCACACCGCCAAACAGAAGATCGAAACCCGGATCGTCCAGGCCAAGGCGACGTTCCGGTCCGAACTCATCGACGCGGCCATCGAAAAGGCCATGGAGCGGCTGCCCAAAGAGATCACCGAAGAGGACGACCGGAAAATCGTCGAACAGTACCTGACGGCCACGACCCCGGAATAACCTCATCCTTCCCCTCTTCTTCTACCCCGCTTAATCGAGAAGGCCGGCTTGATTTTTATTCAAGCCGGCCTTCTCGTTTAAAAAACGGGTTGATCAAACCCGGAACCTATTTTAAACTCATCCCTAGCGTACACCGTTTACTCTTTTGAAAACGCCTGACAAAAAGGAGACGCCATGGCCACCATCACCATTTCAAGGCAGTTCGGCGCCGGCGGAAGGACCCTGGGCAACTTGATCAGCGAAAAACTGGGCTATACCCTGGTGGATGAGGACATCATCGAGCGGGTGGCGCATGAGGCGAGGGTCTCGCCCAACTGGGTCAAATCCATCGAAAACGAAGCGGGAGGGACGCTTCTCCGCTACATCTCCGGCATGGGACCGTTCCGTAAAAACTACGTGGATCGCATCTCAGAGCACGGAAAAGGGTATATCGACGAACGCATTTATGTGAACTTGCTCCATAAAATCATCGGACGCATGGCTGAAGACGGGGACATGGTGATCATCGGGCGAGGCGGCCAGTACATCCTCAAAGACCACCCAAATGCCGTTCACATTCTCATGCTGGCCGATTTGGCGCATCGAATCACGTTCCTGGAGAAACAGTACGGCCTCTCCAGGAAGCAGGCCGCCCTGGTGGTGGAAAAGCAGGACAAGCGCCGGAGAAACCTTTATCGGTGTTTCGGGCGTGAAGACTATGACGATCCGAACCTTTACCATTTTGTTTTCAACATGAACAAGCTCGATATCGACACGGCCTCTGAAATGGTGAAGTTCTATTTGAAGTTTAAAAATGCATGACGGGCGTCAACCCGACTTTCCATTCCAGCCCCATCACTCGTTTCTTCCCGGTTCCCGCTGGGCTATTCCCCGATAATCGCCCATCACTCGTCGAAAAGGGACCGGAGATCGGGATGGTTCCGAATCACCCGCGTAAACTGCTCCGTTCGATGATCCAACCGGCTTTTCATGACCCGCAGCAATCTTTGCGAAAAGATATGACCCATCTGATGATCCTCTTCGAGCAGTTTTTTGAGCTTTCGCCCAATGATGGAAAAAACCTCGCTCGGCTCGGCGCTGACGGCGTCCGTACTATAAAATTGCACATCCAGCATCGAGGACCATCCAAAAGAATATCCCGGCTTGACGCCGCCCATGGACAACGTCATTTTATCGGATATCCGCTGCTCGAACAGAATTTTCCCTCGTCTCAGCATGTAGAACCGGTCGGCCACGTCGCCCTGCCGGAATACGTATTCCCGTTCGCTGAAATTAAGGACATCCACAACAGGGCAAAGCTTATCCAGCATCTCATCCTTGAGATAGCCCAGCATAACGATCCGTTTGAGTTCATCCCGGCTGATCATATTGTCTCCTTTATGGCATTTGGGACAGCGCCTTCTCAGTTGACCCAGACCAGCAAGACCACAAACAAGGCCGCCGCGGCCGCCCCTAGACCGATGGGAATGGAAAGCGTATCGAAGGTCGCATGGATCTTCCGTTTATAGTCATCCATCTCCTCTTCCCCCGCACCGCTCATGGCTTTAAACGGCGAAGCGAATAAAACAATCAGCAGCGCCGGCCCGTCCTTGGCGATCCAGGCCAGAAGTCCGGGCAGCTTTCGGGCGAAGAGTTCATCACAAACCGCATTGAGGCGGTTCAATCCCTGATCTATCAGGCGGTAGAGAACCCGTACCCCTTTTCGGTAGAACCAATCCACATCGAGATGGATGGACCGCATTTCCGCGGGATACCAGCCCGACAGCATCAGCAGGCAGAATGCCAGCAGCCCGAACATGAGCAATTGAAGCTTATCCACCACATGGACAACCGTATACGGCGCATAATCAACCGGATATGGCAGGATATGATAGAGCGGCTGGGGGAATGCGCCGATCAACACACACAAAAAAGCGGCCATGCCCATGGCGACAAGCATGTTAAACGGCGGTTCCTCCGCCCGAATGCCCGAATCATGGCCAAAAAAGGCAAAATAGGGGACCTTCACATAGGGTACGATACCGGCCGATGCGAACTGGAGCATCAGCCAGACCACGGCCAGATGGCCGTAAGCCGCGGCGCTCACGATCATGGACTTGCTCACGAATCCGCTGAAAAAGGGAAAGGCCGCGATGGAGGCCGCCCCGATGATGCAAAAAAAGCAGGTAAGCGGCATGGTTTTGTAAAGCCCGCCCAGTTCGGTGCATCGAATCTTGCCGGTCATCTGGAGCACCGACCCGGCGGCCATAAAGAGCAGGGCCTTGTAAAGAATGTGACAGAAGGCGTGGGCCACGGCGCCGTTGATGGCCAGTTGGGTCCCGATGCCGATGCCGCACATCATGAATCCCACCTGGTTGATGAGGCTGTAGGCCAGCACCCGCCGGATGTCGTTTTCCACCACCGCGTAGAAGATGGGGATCACCGTCATGAGCGCCCCCAGCCAGATCAGCAATTCCGTGCCGGCGAAGGTCCGGGCCATGACGTAGACGGCGCTCTTGGTGGTGAAGGCGCTCAGAAAGACCGCCCCCGCCACCGTGGCCTCGGGGTAAGCGTCCTGAAGCCATGGATGGAGGGGCGGGATGGCCGCGTTGACGGCGATGCCGATGAAGATCAGCCAGGTGTCCGCCCCGGCCAGCGCCATGTGGCCGAACGCGATGGTTCCGGTCCGGTGAACATAGAGGACGATGCCGGCCAGGAGGCACAAACCGCCCAACATATGGACGAGAATATAACGAAACGCCGCCCCCTGGGCGGCCTTTGTCCGCCGGGCCAGGATCAGGAACGTGGAGGCCACGGCCATGATTTCCCAGAAAATATAGAGCGTAAAGAGATCCCCGGCAAAGGTGACGCCCAGGGCGCCGCCCGCATAGCAGAGGCCGGAGACGTACTGCAGGTCGTCGTCGACTTTCAGTGCGTAGATCAGCGAAATGAAGGAGATGAGGGTGAAGATGTACCCGAAGACCCGGCTGAGCCGGTCCACCCGGCCGAGGGTCAGATCGTAGTGGAGCAGCCGGAACTGCCAGTGCATCCCCTCCGGGACCGTCAGAAGCACATAAAAAGCCGCCAACGGAAGCAGCAGCATGAAGGCGGATTTGACCCGGCCCCTGAGCAGGGGGATGAACAGCGCGCCGATGATGAAAATCAGCGCCGGAGGCATGCCTGTACCGAAGGATAGGGAATTCATGAGTCTTCCGGCCTGTCGTAGTAGTCTTCATCCCTTCGAATCAACCGCCGCAGCCCTTTGGCGATAAAGATCAGGGCCACGCAGGAGACGAACCCGTAGGTGGCGAAAAACCCGAACCGACCCTCCCAGGGAAACGCCGCGTGCTTGTGGATGACGAAATCGAGCAGCACCAGCACCACCAGCGAGGCGTAGAATACGCGAAGCAACCGTTTGACGTTGTCCGGATTGTCGAAAATCTTCAATTCCCGTTTCATGGGCAATCGGCTCCCGGTCCGTGTTCCTTAAAAAAGGCTCCTGAGAAAAATGAATCCCAGATGAATTATGGCGATGACCAGCACAAACGCGAATATCTTCGGATAGCCCGGAACCGGCTCATGGGCCAGGATCATTTTTTCGTCTTCGCTCATCTATGGGCCTCCTAAAATCTGTACCACCGCCAGCCTCGCCAAATCCAAAAACGGTTTAGGATAGAGAAACAGAATGATCGATATAAACGCCGTCAGCTTTAACGGAACGAGGCACCACAGGGGGGCCTCCCCCATCCGGTTGTCGAATTTGGATTCTTCCTCCGTGCAGAAAAACGCCCGGTAGACGATGGGCAGAAAGTAAGCCGCGTTGAGCAGGGAACTGGTCAGGATGACGACCAGCATCGCATATTGCCGGGCTTCCAGGGTTCCCATCACCAGGAACCATTTGCTGATGAACCCGCCGCAGGGCGGGAGCCCGATGACGCTCAACGATCCGATGAAAAAGGCCGTCATGGTGATGGGCATCCGCTTGCCGATGCCCGTCATGTCGCTGATGTTCTTGACGCCGGTCGCCACGAAGATGGCGCCGGCGCAGAAAAAAAGCGTGATCTTGCCGAAGGCGTGCATGGCGATGTGGAGCATGCCCCCGGTCAATCCGTCGGGCGTGAGCAGGGCCGCCCCCAGCACGATGTAGGAGAGCTGGCCGATGGTGGAAAAGGCCAGCCGCCGCTTCAACCCGTCCTGGGAGAGCGCGATGAGGGACGAGACAATGATGGTGAAGGCCGCGATGTAACAGACCAGGGTCCCCAGTCCCGCGCCGGTGAGCAGGTCCGCTCCCATCACCCCGGTCAGGACCCGGAAGACGCAGAAGGCGCCCACCTTGACCACGGCCACCGCATGGAGCAGCGCGCTGACCGGCGTGGGGGCCACCATGGCCGCCGGAAGCCACGAATGGAACGGCATCACCCCGGCCTTGGCGAACCCGAACAGGAGCATCAGCACCAGCGCCGTCAGCACGGCCGGCGGGACCGATGCCGGCATCACCCCCTGGGCGGCGAAATCGAGGGTCCCCGAGACGGTGTAGATGTAGACCATGGCCGGGAGCGCCAGCCCGATGGACGACCCCACGATGTAGAATAAATATTTCCGCCCGGAACTCCGGGCCTCCATATCCTGGTGGTGGGTGACCAGCGGATAGGTGGCGAAGGAGAGCATCTCGTAGAAGAGATAGAGCGTCAGCAAGTTCGCGGAGAACGCCGCCCCGATGGTCGCCGACAGGGAGAGGGCGAAAAAGCAGAAATACCGGGTCTGGCTGTGTTCGTCCAGCCCCCGCATATAGCCGATGGAATAGGCGGAGGTCACGATCCAGAGCGACGACGAGACCAGGGCGAAGAGCAGCCCGAAGGCGTCCACCCGGAAGGCGATGGCCGCCCCCGGCAGCACCTGGGCGATGGTCAGCTCCAGTTTCGCCCCGCCCAGGACCGCCGGAACCATGGAGGCCACGATCAGGAATTTGATGCCGGCGGCGGCGAAGGTCCACCCCTCCCGCAGGTTGGGCCGGTTTCCGCTCCGGATGATCAGAGGGACGACGAGGATTGAAACGAGGACGGCCGCCAGTGGCTTGAGGGAGACGATGGATTCCATGTATCAGATGATCCGCGCGGGGATGGCGTGTTGGATGATGGCCGATACCAGATCGCCGCTGTAGAGTCCCAGCGCCACCAGCAGCACCGCGACCACCACAAGGGGCGCCAGCATGGCCGCCGGGGCGTCCTCCCGTCCGGAAGCGCCGTGGGCGCGGGGGTCGTGGCCGTGATCGGCGCCAAAGGGTTCATAGTAGGCGATTTCGAAGACCCGGAAAAAGAGCGCGACGTTGACCAGGCTGGAAAAGAGCAGGGCCGCCACGAACCCGTAATGGCCCGCGTCGATGCCGCCGGAGATCAAATACCATTTGCTGAAAAACCCGCAGGTGGGCGGCGCGCCGATGATGGAAAGCCCGCCGACGACCAGGGCCGCCATGGAAACCGGCATCTTCCGGAACAGCCCCTGGAGATGGATCAGCCGGTCGCCCGGGACCCGGGTCAGGAGCGCGCCCGCGGCCAGAAAGACGCAAAGGGTCATGGCGGCGTCGTTGACGATGTGAAGGATCGACCCGGTGATGCCGGCCCGGTTCCCCAGCCAGAATCCCCCCACCATGTATCCGACTTCGGCCACGACGATGTAGGAAAGGATCCGTTTCAGCCGGTTCTGGGCCAGGGCGAAAACCGATCCCATGACGATGGCGATCACCGACAGCCATACGACCGCGTCGCCGATGTCCAGAACGTCGAAGGCGTAGTCGGGGGTGAAAACGGTCAGGGTGATCCGGATCATCACGTAGATCATCACCTTGGTGGTCAGCGGGGCGATGAGGATGCCGGCGGCGGAGGACGCGTTGGAATAGGCGTTGGGCAGCCAGACATGGACCGGAAAAAAGGCCATTTTAACGAAGAGCCCTGTCAGGCAGATGAAAAAAGCCAGGGCCACGACATGGGAATCGTAGAGACCGGGCAGCCGGGCCGCCAGATCGACCATGTTGAGGGTGCCGGTCATGAGATAGAGGTAGCCGACGCCCAGCAGATAAAAGGACGCGCCGATGGTGCCCATGAGGATGTAGTTGAGGCCGGCCAGGGGCGCCCGGCCCTCCCCCAGGCCGATGAGGGCGTAGCCGGTCAGGGAGGCGATCTCCAGCAGCACATAGAGGTTGAAGGCGTCCCCGGTCAGGAGAATGCC
The DNA here is from genome assembly GCA_011389855.1 of Desulfobacteraceae bacterium. GTDB lineage: Bacteria > Desulfobacterota > Desulfobacteria > Desulfobacterales > JAABSP01 > JAABTD01. The sequence goes on along the minus strand of JAABTM010000004.1, from coordinate 29,784 downwards.
GGACAGGCCCGTGACAAAGAGGACGAAGAGCGTGTAGAAGGGGACGATCCGATCCTCGAACTCCGCTTTCACCCGGTCCCGCGTGGCGATGAGCCCGATGAGGGCCGCGGCCATCACCACCACCAGCACCAGTGCATTGAGATGATCCACCCGATAGGCGATGCCCCAGGGCGGGTCCCATCCGCCCATGTTGTAGCCGATCACCCCCCGGGCCAGCACATCCTTCATTAGTCCGAGGGCCGACAGCAGACCAGCTGTCAGCGCCACAAGGGCGATGGGAAAGGGGAGTCGTCGGTTAGACCATCCCAGGATGGTAATCAACAGCGCCGAGAGCAGCGGGACAACCACCGGCAGGGCGGGCAGATGTGGGCTCATGGTTCACCGCCCGTCTGGGCCCGGATGCGGTCGGCGATCTCATCCTCCTCCAGGGTGCCGTACTGGTGGTAGACCTTGACGGCCAGGGTGAGGGCCACCCCCAGGGTGGCCACCGAGACCACGATGGCGGTGAGCATCAGCACATGGGGGAGCGGATTGATGTAGTCGGCGGCCCGGGCGCCGTGTTCGCTCAAGCCATGGCCGTGGCCGTGGGCGATGATGGGAATACTGGCGCCCCCTCCTTTGGCCGCGGTGGAGATGTAAAAGAGGATGATGGCGGTCTGGAAAATGTTCATCCCGATGATCTTTTTGGCCAGGTTCTTCTTGGCGATCATGGCGTAAAGGCCGATCATCATCAGGAGGATGAACGCCCAGTAATTATACTTGCCGACGAAAAAATCGATGAACTCGCTCATGGGCATCCGTCTCCGCTAGAGGCCTTCCTGGTGGCGCCCCATCGAGGCGAGATTGTAGTAGATCCAGACCATGGCCGACATGACGGCGAGACCCACGCCGATCTCCACCACCAGAATCCCCAGGGACCGGGCCTGGATCGCATCCACGCCGAAAAGGGGCGCCAGGCCCGAATAATCGAGGAAATTGGCCCCCATCAGCAGACACAGGGCCCCGGCGCCGGCGTAAATGAAGACCCCGGCGGCGCAGAAGACCGCGCTGACCGCCTCCCCCATCCGGCCCAACGCCTGACGAAGGTTCTGGGAGATGGCGTACAGGATCACCGAGGCCCCCAGGATCACCCCGCCCTGGAATCCGCCGCCCGGGCTGTGGTGGCCGTGGGCGATGACATAGAGGCCGAAAAGCTGGATAAAGGGGATGATGAGCCGGGTGGTGGTCTTGACGATCACGTCGTGGGGGATCCAGATGCCGTCGATCCGCTCGAACTCGGGGGAATCGGGCACTTTCCCGCCGGGGTCGATGCGCAGGGTGATCCCCGTCGGGAGGTGGCGGTAGAGCTTCTCCGAGGGCCGCCGCTCATCTTCGCCGAAGATCCGGAGCAGAAAGAAACAGGCCATGGCCGCCGAGAAGACCACCGCTGTCTCGAAGAGCGTATCGAATCCGCGGTAGTCGGCCAGCACCGCCGTGACGATGTTGGGCGCCGAGGTCTCCGCCATGGCCTCTTCGATGTAACGGGGGGAGACATGGGACGCGGCCGGAGAATCGGGATCGCCGAAATCGGGAAACTCCGCGGTCCCGAAAAGCAGGATCGTCCCGCACAACAGCGCCGAAGCCAGGGCGACGAGCTTCAATCTTTGGTCCTCCTTGTGGTTCGGAATACCGCGGCGACAAAAAGGACCGTGCTGACCCCGGCCCCCACCGAAGCCTCGGTAAAGGCCACGTCCACGGCCCCCATGATGGCCCACAGCAGACACATGAGAAAACTGTAGGCGCCGAAAAGGATGGCGGCGCCCAGCAGATCCCGCACGGTGATGGCGCCGATCCCGCTGATGATCACGAAGAGCAGAATGATCATGTCCAGTTGCCCGCTCATGACTCCTCCCCGCGTCGCTGCTGAGTCCAGGGCTCCAGGCCCGCCCGGACCCCCGCGTCCACGATGGCGTGGGTGGCCGTGGGGCTGGTGATGAAGACGAAGACCACGATGAGGATGATCTTCAATCCCGTCAGCACCTCGCCCAGGGAGAACCCCTGAACGCTGTACAGGGCAATGCCGATCATGGACATGAGCAGGCCCATGGTGTCGAGTTTGCCCGCCGGATGGAGGCGGGAATAGAAATCGGGCATCCGGATGATCCCCACGGCCCCGCCCGTGAAAAAGACCAGGCCCAGTAGGATGAACATGGCGGCGATGAGGTTGATCAACTGGCGTCTCCTTCCTTTGGGGTCCGCTCGATCTCGTCGAAAAGCCCTTTACGCTTCTGGAAATACCGGGATGCGGCGAGCACGGCAATGAAATTGAGCATGGCATAGGCCAGGGCGATGTCCACGAACATATCGACCCGATGGTAGAGAAGTCCGATAAGGATCAACAGGGCCGTGGTCTTGCTCCCGACGGCGTTGACCCCGATCATCCGATCCAGCACCGTGGGGCCGATCACCGCCCGGTAGAGGGAGAGGATGATCAGCAGGGCCAGAAAAACGGCGGCGAACAGAAAAAACAGATGCATGGCGTCGTCACTCTTCGAATACGTCCGCGATCCTCGCCTCCATGATCCAGGGAAGGGTCTTCCCCGACTCGATGTCGATGACATGGAAGGTGATGTGACCGTAAATGGATATATGAACCGTGATGGTGCCGGGCGTCAGGGTGATGGAATTGGCCAGGGTCACCCGGGACATATCGCTTTTCAACCGGGAATCGAACTCCATGATGCTGGGATCGATGAGGTCCATCATCCGGGGATGGAAAACAAGGTACATGACGTGAATGTTGGCCACCAGCACCTGATAGAGGAGCCACGGAATGTATTTGATGAAGCGGAACCAGAGGCCGGGCAGCCGCGGGGTGTTGGGGGCCGGCAGGAGCAGGTCCGCGGAAAAAATCGTCACCAGCAGGCAGGAGGCGAGCCCGAGGCCGAGGTGCAAGAGATCGAACCGCCCCGACAGGAGCAGCCAGATGCCGAACAGAATGACAAACGTGAGAATGTAGGATGCGGGGGATTTTTGGAGTCTGGCGTCGGGGCCGGTGGGCGCGCCTTGATGAAAGGATCGATTCTGGGGGGATACCTTCGCCTGCTCAACCAAATGAACGCTCCCGTCTCTGTTAGCGGTTGAAGTTACGGTTCCGTACGGGCTGCGAATGCGCTGATCTTAGTGTTCCTTAGCTTATAAATGAAAACACGCCAAAAGTCAACGCCCCGACAGGGCGGCCGGCTTTTTTAACGCACCAACCCCTGGGTCATGGACGTGGAAACGGGGCCGGGATCGCTCCCCGGCGATTACCCGGGACAGAGGCCGGCCCAGGAGAAAATCAAGCACTTCCGGGTCGAGACCGGACCGTTCCGTCACCAGCCGCCGCATCTCCCGATCATAGGCCGTGATCCGGGCCAGGGTCCGACGGTCCCCGGCATCCCGGTCGTTCAGCGCCCGGACGCGGTCAGGTCCGCATTCCGTTTCATGGGACGTCACCAGATCCCACAGCCCCGGAACCGTCTCCAGGAGGTCCCGACGGGAGAGACGGTCCCGCCGGTAGATTTGTTCGATCTCCCGGGTGTCCCAGCACTTCAACGCCCGGCATTCCAGGGGCCGGTTTTCGTAGATGGCGCACCCTCTTTCCGCGTCGTCGAAAAACCGGCAGGCCGTTTTGCCGTCGGCCTCCTTGATCTTGATGATCTCCTCTGTAAGGGGGACCACGCCGCCCCGGACGTTTTCCCACGCCAGTTCCCCCTTCCGGAGGGTGTACAGGCGCTTCAGGGGAATCGCGCCCCCTTCGACCAGGGAACGATCAGCGCGGTGGAGGGCCGGGCCCCCCTTCCTGCAGCAGGTCCCGCACCGGCGGCACCGGGTTTGTCCGTCCATTAAAATCGGCCCTACTCCCGGTACTTTTCCCGGATGGCCTTGATCACGTCGAAGATCTGGAAGAATATCTCCACGATTGACGGATCGAAATGCGTGCCGGAATCCTGTTCGATGACTTCCAGAATTTTTTCGTCGGTCCAGGGTTCCTTGTAGGACCGGCGGGAGGAGAGGGCGTCGAAGACGTCGGCCAGGGCGGTGATGCGGGCGTAGATGGAAATCTCTTCTCCTTTTTTGGGCGCGGACATGGAGATCGAATCGGACTGGATATCCGGGATGTTGCCCGGGTAGCCCGCCCCGTTCCATTTCTCATGATGGTTAAGAGCGATATCGTAGCTCATCTCGTCCAGGCTTGAGGTGTTCTGGAGAAAAAGCCTCGCTCCGAAAACGGTGTGCCACCGCATGGTCCTGAACTCGTCCTCGTCGAGCTTTCCGGGCTTTTTGAGGATCACGTCGGAGATGCCCACCTTCCCCACGTCGTGGAGCATGGAAGAGAGCCGGATCACGTCCCGGGTCCGCCGGATCGTGTTCCGATCCACCCCCTGGATTAGGGCCCACTGCTGGTACAGTTCCGCCGAGTACGCCCCCACCCGCTGGACGTGGGCCCCGGTTTCATGGGGATCCCGCAGCTCGGCCATCTTCATCATCCGCAGGATCAGTTCCCGGTTCATGATGCCCCGTTCGAGGGCCAGGGAGGCGTGATTGGCGAAAAGCGGCATGTAGTCCCGGCTCTCCTGGGAGAACGGGACCGGTTTTCCGGTTTCGTCCTTGGCGTTGATGAGCTGCATGACGCCCACCATCCGCTCCGAAAAAGAGCCCAGGGGAATGGCCAGCACCGATACGGTTTTGTAGCCGGATTTCCGGTCGTAGGCCGGATTGAACCGATAGGGGAAGCTGTCGTCCAATCGATAGGCGTCGTCGATGACCACCGTCTCCCCGGTCAGGGCCGCGTACCCCACGATGGACCGGGCGCTGATGGGCAGCCGGAAATCGGCGTACAGGGCCACGTTGGCCTCGTCCTTTCGGAAAAGCGTGTCGTTTTGGACGTAGGAGAAGCGGAGCGTCTCTTTTTCTTTCAAAAAGATCGACCCGGCGTCGGCTTTGGCGAGTTTTCTCGCCTCGTAAAGGGTCTTATCGAGGATGGTGTCCACATCCTTAAGAAGGTTGAGTTCCTCGATTGTCTTGAGGATCGACACCATTTTGTTGCTGGAAAGGTGGGCATCCTGGCGCATCGGTCACCTCTTTGGAAAAGGTCCTGTTGTGATCCGTTACCCCGATTAGATATCGGAAAACCGGCTTACCTGTCAAATAAAAACGGCAATTTAAAAACAGGAAGGTTGAGGCCCCGAATAAAGAGGCCGCGTCCGGCCCGGGGAGGCAATCCGGGACAGACGCGGCCAGGAGGCGAACGATACGGAGTGAGGACGTTCGCAGGTACACCCTAAAGGGGAATGTTTATGATTATCCGGTCTCCTCGCCGGCGACCAACGGGGACAGCTTGCCGGAGGCCTTCTCGGCGCCGCCGCCGAATCCGGAAACCGTTCCCATGCCGCCATGGGACATGATCTCGAAGTCCGGGTAGGCGTTGCCGCCGTGCTCGCTGAAGTCGAGTCCTTCCATCTCTTCTTCGGGGGAGACCCGGAGTCCGACGGTCTTTTCGATGGCCTTGAACATGGCGAAGGCCGCCAAGAAGGTCCAGACAAAGCAGGCCGCGATGCCCAGCAGCTGCACTCCGATGATTTGGAGGCTTGTGCCGCCGATGTTGAAGATGCCGGCCGCCAGGGTGCCCCAGGCGCCGCAGACGCCGTGGACCGAAACGGCGCCAACCGGGTCATCGATCCTGATCCTGTCGAAGAAAAGGACCGAGAGAACCACGAGGACGCCCGCGATGGCTCCAATGAGGACCGCGCTTAACGGAGTGACGTTGGCGCAGCCGGCCGTGATGCCCACCAGTCCGGCCAGGGCCCCGTTGAGGCTCATGCCGACTTCCGGTTTGCCGAATTTCATCCAGGAAGTGATCATGGCCAGGACCGCGCCGGCGGCGGCCGCGAGATTGGTGTTGACGAAGATCATGGCGATGGATTTGTCCGCCGTGGTGGTGGAGCCGGGGTTGAATCCGAACCATCCCAGCCAGAGGATGAAGACGCCCAGAGCCGCCAGGGGCATGTTGTGGCCCAGGATCGGACGGACCGAACCGTCCTTGGCGTACTTGCCCATCCGGGGGCCCAGCACGATGGCGCCGGCCAGGGCCGCCCAGCCGCCCACGGAATGGACCACGGTGGAGCCGGCGAAATCGATAAAGCCGAACCCTTCCAGCCAGCCGCTACCGTTATAGAGGCTGCCCCAGGCCCAGGACCCGAAAATGGGGTAGATCAGCGCGCTGAGGACGGCGCTGTAGCACAGGTAGCCGACGAACTTGGTCCGTTCCGCCATGGCGCCCGATACGATGGTCGCGGCCGTTGCGGCGAACACCACCTGGAACATCCAGAAGGCCAGCACCCACGGATCGCCGCCCGGCGTGAAATCGGACAGGAAAAAACCCGACGTTCCTATCCATCCTGATTTGGAGGCGCCGAACATGAGCCCGAACCCGATGGCCCAGTAAAAGAGCGAGCCCATGGAAAAGTCCATGAGGTTTTTCATCATAATGTTGATGGCGTTCTTCGCCCGGGTGAATCCCGCCTCGACCATGGCGAATCCCGCCTGCATAAAAAAGACCATGGCGGCTGCGATGAGAGTCCAGAGAAAATTGGCGTGGGTCTGGACCAGTTCAATGGCGGCTGAGTTGGTCAGGACCGTCGGATCTTCGTCCGCGGCCCAGGCGCCGGCGGCGCCGATCAGGGCGAACAGCAGGGTTAAGAGTGTTTTTTTCATGATGCGTTCTCCTCCTTGATTACGGTTGGGGTAAATTTCGGGAAAAACTCATTTTGCTTTCAAGGAATGCAATGGAGGCGCCAAGAAGGAAAAATAATCCGAACTTCTCGATAACTACCTGTTAATTATTTATATATAAATTTTCGCATTAAACAATCACTTGGCCATACCCGCCATTTCCGTGATTCATTGCCAAAATCAAGAACATTTTTGTTATATAATTTTTTATACAGTACAATTTTGTTATCTGGAATAAAGAGAACTGCGAAAAGCGGCGTTTCTCAGATGAACAAAGGAAGGGGGAGTTGTTGATGACACCGGGGCGCTTCGGCATCTCCGGCGAAATTGGAGAGGGTGATGCCCAGCAGCCGGACCTTTTGACGGCCGTCCGTTGTCTTGGAAAGGAGATCGGCGATGTGGGTCATGATGACGTCCGCGTTCTCCACCGGGGCGGAGAGGGTGGCGCTCCTGGTGACGGTCCTGAAATCGGCGTATTTTACCTTCAATACCACGGTCCGGGCCCGGATCTCGTGGGTCCGGACCAAGTCCTCGATTTTGTGGGCGATCTCCTCCAGGATGACCAGCATCCGATCCGGGTCGTCGATGTCCTCGGAAAGCGTCGTTTCTTTTCCCAGGGATTTGCGTATCCGGTCCGGCGTCACCGGCCGGTCGTCCCGGCCCCGGGCGATCCCGTAAAAAAAGCGGCCGGCTTTGCCGAAATGGCGGAGCAGGTCCGAAATCTCCAATTGCCGGAGATCCGCCCCCGTCCGGACCCCCAGGGCGTGCATCCGGGCTTCGGTGGAGCGGCCGACGCCGAAAAATTTGCCGATGGGCAACCGGTCGATGAAGTCCCCGGCCATCTCCGGGGTGACCACGGTGATCCCGTCGGGCTTGTTGAAATCCGACGCGATCTTGGCCAGAAACTTGTTGAAGGAGACGCCGGCCGACGCGGTCAGGCCCGTCTCTTCCCGGATCTCCGCTTTGATGGCCCTTGCGATGAGGGTGGCGGACGCCATCTCTTTTTTATTCCGGGTGACGTCGAGGAATGCCTCGTCCAGGGAGAGGGGTTCCACCAGATCGGTGTACCGCATAAAGATCTCCCGGATCCGGCAGGAGACGCTGCGATAGACCTCGAACCGGGGCCGGAGGAAGACGGCGGCGGGGCATCGCCGCCGGGCCGTGACGGCGGCCATGGCGGAGTGGATGCCGTACCGCCGGGCCTCATAGGAACAGGCGGCCACCACTCCGCGCCGATCAGGGTCGCCGCCCACGATGACCGGTTTGCCCCGGAGTTCCGGCCGGTCCCGCTGTTCCACGGACGCATAGAAGGCGTCCATGTCGATGTGGATGATCTTCCGAATGGAATCCCGGGATCCTTCAGGATCGGTAATCGGCATTGATGCGGACGTACTCCAGCGAGAAATCGCAGGTCAGGGCCGAGGCCCCGCCTTCCCCCATGTTCAAATCGATGGAGATGGTGAACTCGGGGGTCTTCAGCACCCGCGTGGCCCGGACTTCGGCCGCCTCGCCGCCCCCCATGCCGCCCTCCACCATGAGGACGTCGTCGAACCGGATGTCGATCCGATCCGGATCGATGGGCGTTCCGGCCCGGCCCACGGCGGCGATGATCCGGCCCCAGTTGGCGTCTTCGCCGAACAGGGCGGTTTTGACCAGATTGGAATGGGCCACCGTGTCGGCCACAAGTCGGGCCGCCGCGTCGGATTCGGCGCCGGTAACGGCGATTTCAACCAGCTTGGTGGCCCCTTCGCCGTCCCGGACGATCATCCGGGCCAGTTCCATGAGGACCTCGTCCAGCACCGCGCCGAAAACCGCTTCCCGTTCCGGAGAATCGACAACGGCGGACGACCGGCCGTTGGCCATCACCAGAACGGTGTCGTTGGTGGAGGTGTCGCCGTCCACGGTGATCCGGTTGAAGGACCGGTCGACGGACCGGGACAGCGACGTCTGGAGAGTCTCCGCGGCCGCTCCGGCGTCGGTGCAGACAAAACAAAGCATGGTGGCCATGTCGGGCCTGATCATCCCAGATCCCTTGGCCGCCCCCACCACGGTGAAGGGATGGCCGTCGATCTCCCCGGTTCGGGAGACGACCTTCGGCGCCAGATCCGTGGTCATCATGGCCTCGGCCACATCGTCCAGGCCGTCCGGGCGGAGGGACGCCACGAGATCCGGCATGGCCGTCGCCACTTTTTCGATGTCCAGGGGTTGTCCGATGACGCCGGTGGAGGCCACCAGCACCGTTTCTTCCGCCACCCCAAGGGCATCCGCCGCGAACCGTCCCATGGCGACGGCGTCGGCCATGCCCTTGGACCCCGTGCAGCAATTGGCGTTGCCGCTGTTGACGATAATGGCCCGGCAGACGCCGGCGGCGATCCGTTCCCGGTCCAGCCGCACCGGCGCCGCCTGGACCCGGTTCCGGGTGAAGACGCCGGCCGCCGTCGCCGGAACCTCGGAGTAGATGATCCCCAGATCCCTGGCCCCTTTTTTCTTTTTCAAACCGGCGGCCGCGGCCCCGGCGGTAAAACCCGTGCAAAATCGATTTTTCATTTTCTTCCCGCCGCTCCTGGGTTGATGGATATCTTTATCTAAACGTCCTGTTTTCATTTGACAGAAGCGTCGAATCCTGTCAATCTGCTTTGTCTAATGCAGACCCTTCAGGAGAATAAAGACATGACGGAGAGACCCCTGGGGTGCCCGCGCTGCGGCGGCGCCCTGACGATTCGCCGCACCTGACGCCGCGTCCATTTGCGCTGCGGGTTCTGCGGCGGCGATTACCCGATGGAACACTTCACCGAAGCCATGGACGATGAGTTCGAGGAGCGACTGGCCAATGTCCGGTGCGACCGAATATAGCGGACGGGCGACGACCGCCCGGAACCTGATGCTCTGGATCGCCCTCTGCCTGGCGGCGGCCCCTGCCGCGGGCGACACCATCTATCTGAAAAGCGGCAAAACGGTCCGGGCCGAAAAGACCTGGGAGGAAGGCGGCCAGATCAAGGCCAACCTGTTCGGGGCGACCATCGGATACGACAAATCCGACGTTCTGCGGGTGGAGAAAAACCAGGAGCGGCCGCCCGCCGAGGACATCGCCACGACCCCGGAAGCGCCCCCGGCGCCGACCATCGCCCCTGATTTCTACATCGCCGATGTCCGGAAGGTGTTGAACATGCTAAGGGACGTAAGCGGCATGAACTTCGCCATCGATCCCGATGTGAGCGGCAACGTGACCCTGACCATCGAATCGCCGGTCCCCTGGACCGAGGTGCTGGACGTCGTGCTGAAGATGAACGGTCTGGGGAAAGAACAATTCGGGGAAAAGACCCTGCGGATCTTCACCCTGCCCGGGGCTGGTCAGTCCCCTCCCTTTCCGAGGATCGATCGGAACCAGTCCAGCAACCCGCCTTTTGCCGAACCGATCTCTCCCGAGTAGGGGAAGCGGTTCCGAAGATCCACCAGCTTTTCCTTCAATTCCTCCTGTTGGGCCGTATCTTCCGTTCCCATGGCCGCCAGCCACTCCAGAAATACCGGTAAATAGAAGGTCTCGATCCATTCGATGATAGGTAAACGGTTTGCCGCGGATTTTTTTCTCATTGTCTCTTCAACCTTTCCCTATTGACGGTCAGCCGGAATCTCTTTTCGGGTTGCTGGACGCGGTTTGATGTCGCTGTTTTTCGGCCTCGATCTCCTTTTTTCGCTTTTCGATCCGCTCGCCCATCTCCTCATAGCGCGCCGGATCGAAGGCATCGATGGCCCGGGCGTGGAGACGGTAGACTTTCCGGCAGTAGCCGGCCTCCCGGATCCACTTCTCTTTTAGACATACGTCGAACCATTTTACAATGTTCGCCACCGATTTTTCCAGGATGCCGCGCTTGTAGTCACGGTACCGGGCCTCGTCGAATTCACGGGCCTCCAGGGCGTCGGAACGCCACATGTTCAGGGCCGCCAGCGCGGACGGATACCGGTCCTGCTTCATGGCCCGTTTGAGTCGGTAGAGGCTGCTCGCGGCCCGCCGCCGGAGGGCCGGATCCACCGCATCCGTCCCGGTTTTGACCGAAGGCTTTTGCGGGTTCCCGGTCTGGGCCGCGGCGTCCGACAGCGGAAAAAGGAGCGCCGCGAACGCCGCCACTATCAGCATCGCCGCCGTTTTTGTTGTCCAACGCGTCATCATATCGATCCGCACTATCCCGTATCCCCTCTCTTTTCGTCATCCAAACGGACTCATCCTACATGATTATGGGTCGGCTTTGAACCCATTTTTCCCAAAAAGGGTTGAAAAAGAATGGGGAGTGGTAATAATACACCTTTGATTGTGTGTCCTGATCAACCCAGGGCATGGCGAACGCTTTCGAAAACAGGAGCGGAAGAATCGGGGAAAGGCGGCCTGAAGCCGCCTTTCCCCTTCTATTTTAAGAGGAGATTATGTCGTACCAGGAAAAGATGAAGGATTCAATGGCGAAATGGTCTTTATGGGCGGGATTGTCGATTTTCGCACTCCTGATCCTCCCCGCGCTCTCCCAGGGGAGCGAGAAACGGGAAAATGCCTACCACGAGGTTATCGTCGAAGCCGGCCAGCGCCACGAGGTGGAACCGGCCCTGATCAAGGCCATAATCATGGCCGAGTCGAGCTACAATCCCCGGGCCGTCTCCCGGCAGGGCGCCAAGGGGCTGATGCAGCTCATGCCCGGCACGGCCAAAGACCTGGGGGTTCGGGACATCTTCAACCCGGAACACAACATCCATGGGGGCGTCAAATACTTCCGGTTCCTGCTGGACGAGTGCGACGGGGAGGTTCGGCTGGCCCTGGCCGCCTACAATGCCGGCCTGTACAAGGTCAAAAAATACGGCGGCATCCCGCCCTTCAAGGCAACTCGGCTATACATCCGGAAAGTGATGAAATACTACCGGCAATATCTCCAGCTGCAGGATGGCGCCAACCGCGCCTAAACACGCCGTTTAAGGAGATGGGGATGGCGCACCCGGATGCGCCGTTCCGTGTCGAAATCGAGGAGGGCGCCCAGCAGGGTCTTGGCTTCGGACAGTTGCTTGACGGTGAGACCCCTGGCCCGCCGGAGGTTGGTGGACCGGAGGCTCGTGCCGACGAGGCTGGCGTCGCGGAGGTCGGCGTCCTGGAGAACGGCGTCCCGAAGATCCGCCACCATTAGGTCGGCGTTTCGCAGGCAGGCCCGCCACAGGACGGCCCTCATGAGGTCCGCCCCCATGAGGTCCGCGTCGGTCAGGTCGGCGGACTGAAGGTCCGCGTCCGCGAGACCCGCCCGCCAGAGATCGGCCCCGGCCAATCGACACCCCACCAGGCGGGCGCCGCTCAGGTCGGCCCGCTGGATATCGGCGGACCGGAGATCGGCCCCTTCCAGGTCGGCGCCGGCCATGTCCGCCGCCTGGAGGTTGGCTCCCTTCAGCTTCGCCCCACGGAGGCCGGCCCCCTGGAGGTTGGCCTTGGCGAGGACGGCCCCGGTGAGGTCCGCCCCGGACAGATTGGCCTCCGCCAGCACGGCTTCCATCATCTCAGCCCGCTGAAGACGGGCCTCGGTGAGGAGCGCGCCGGTCAGATCAGCGCGCCAGAAGTCGGCTTTGTACAGATTCGCGCCGTGGAGGACGGCATGGGAGAGATCGGCCTCCTGGAAATCGACTTCCGCCAGATCCGCGCCGCTGAGTACCGCGTTTCGGAGATCGGCTTTCCACATGTCCCGGTCGCGGAGCCGCGCCGCCAGGGTCTCCCTGTCGTCGGGTTCGGATTTGACGGCGTCCGCCTCCGGCTTAGGCTGCATCATCCGCTCCATTCCATAGACATCAGATGTCGAGCATGCTCACTTCGAGGGCGTTGTTCTGGATGAATTCCCGGCGGGGCTCCACCACGTCCCCCATGAGGAGGGTGAAAATCTCGTCGGCCTCCACCGCATCTTCGATCTTTACCTGGAGCAGGGTCCGGGTCTCCGGGTTCATGGTGGTCTCCCAGAGCTGTTCGGGGTTCATCTCCCCGAGACCTTTGTACCGCTGAATGCCTATCCCCTTTTTCCCGTCCTCCAGCAGATGCTTGAACAACGTCCGTTTGTCCGGGATCGAATCCCCTTCTTTTTCCTTGCTCTCCGTAAAAACCATGAACGGCGGGCGGTCGAAGTCGGCCAAATGGCCGGTGATCTCCAGCAGCCGCTGGTAATCCTTGGAATGGATCAGACCGCGGCCGACCTTGACGGCGGTCGCATCCTCGGAATCTCCGGGCATCCGCTCGGCGCCTGGCAGGACCATGAGTTCGTAGAGATCCCGGTCCTCGGACCATTCGGGGCCGCTCACCGTATACCCGTATTCCACCAGCCCCGTTTTGAGGGACTCCATTCGGGACGCGTCCTGGAGGAATGCCTTGTCCCGCACCCCGTGACGGATGAGGAAGGCCACCAGCCCGGGCCAGATGGACCGCCGTTCCAGGCGGTTCATGATGTCGTCGTAGGTGGACAGATGGCCGAGGACCCCGTACATCTCCTCGTCCGTCAGCACCCGGCCGTCGGCGTTCTTCACCTTTTTGGATCCGGAAGAAGAGCGCCGGATGACGAAATCGGCGAACTCGGCTTCATCCTTGAGGTAGAGTTCGCTCTTCCCCTTGCCGACCTTGAACAGGGGCGGCTGGGCGATGTAGAGGTACCCCTTTTCCACGATGTCGGGCATCTGCCGGTAGAAGAAGGTGAGGAGCAGGGTCCGGATGTGGGCGCCGTCCACGTCCGCGTCGGTCATGATGATGACCTTTTTGTAGCGGATCTTTTCGATGTCGTACTCTTCCTCGCCCACCCCGGTGCCCAGGGCCGTGATCATGTGCTTGATCTCGTCGCTCCGGAGAATCTTGTCGAACCGGGCCTTTTCCACGTTTAGAATCTTGCCCTTGAGGGGCAGGATGGCCTGGAACCGGCGGTCCCTGCCCTGCTTGGCGGAACCGCCCGCCGAATCCCCCTCCACCAGGAAGAGTTCCCGCTCGGCAGGGTCCGAGGACTGGCAGTCGGCCAGTTTTCCCGGCAAGGTGGAGTCGGCCAGGGCGCCCTTGTGCCGGGCCATGTCCCTGGCCCGCTTGGCCGCGTCCCTGGCCCGGGCCGCATCGGCGCATTTGCCCAGAATCCGTTTGGCCACCGAGGGGTTTTCCTCGAAGCACTCCGCCAGCCGGTCGTTGACCAGGGACTCCACCAGGCCCTTGACCTCGCTGTTTCCCAGCTTGGTTTTGGTCTGCCCCTCGAACTGGGGCTGCATGATCCGGACGCTGACGATGGCCGTCAGCCCCTCCCGGACGTCGTCGCCGCTGATCTTGGCCTTGAAATTCTTGGGCAGGTTGCCGTTGACGGCGTAGGCGTTGATGGTCCGGGTGAGGGCCGCCTTGAACCCGATAAGATGGAAGCCTCCTTCGGCGGTGTTGATGTTGTTGGCGAAGGAGAAGAGCTTTTCCGTGAAGCTGTCGTTGTACTGGATGGCCACCTCCATCTGGACGTCGTTCCTGTCCCCCTGCATGAAGATGGGCTCGTGGAGCACGGTGGTGTGGCGGTTCAGATACTCGACGAATTCGGCGATGCCGCCCTCGTAGTGAAATTCCTCCTTCCGGTCGCTTCGTTCGTCCTCGATTTGGATTCGGACCCCTTTGTTGAGGAAGGCCATTTCCCGCATGCGGCGGATGAGAACCTCGAAATCGAAATTGTCCGAATTGAGGATGTCGGTGTCGGGCACGAAGTGGATCCGCGTCCCCTGCTTGTCGGTCTCGCCCTTGACGATGAGTTCGCTGGTCTTCCGGCCCCTGGCGTAGGTCTGATAGTAGTGTTTGCCCTCGGTGTAGATCTCCACTTCGAGATCCCGGGACAGGGCGTTGACCACGGAGACGCCCACGCCGTGGAGGCCGCCGGAGACCTTGTAGGACTCGTTGTCGAACTTGCCGCCGGCGTGGAGCTTGGTCATGACCACTTCCACGGCGGGCATGTTCTCTTTTTTGTGCAGGTCCACCGGAATGCCCCGGCCGTTGTCCTCCACGCTGACGCTGTTGTCGGTGTGAATCGCGATCCGGATGGTGTCGCAATAGCCGGCCATGGCCTCGTCGATGCTGTTGTCCACCACCTCGTAGACCAGGTGATGGAGGCCTTCCATATCGACGTTTCCGATATACATGGAGGGCCGTTTCCGGACGGCTTCGAGCCCCTCCAGAATCTGGATGCTGTCCGCGGTGTAGTTTCCGTTCATATTTTCATCGGCATAATGGCGCTTAAATAGGTTGCGTCCGACTCCCCCCTGACGATGCAGGGGCGCCGGGCGTCGAGGATGTTCAAAATGACCCGTTCATCCTCTATGACGTTCAGGGTATCGATAAAAAACCGGGGGTTGAAGGCCACCTCGATGGGTTCCGCCTCGTAGTCGATCTCCATCTCCTCCTTGGATTCCCCGATGTCCGGGTTGGTGGCCGTGATGGTCAGTTTGTTGTCGCTGAATTCGAAGATGACCCCTTTGTACTGTTCGGTCACCAGGATCGACATCCGCCGGAGCATCATCATGAAGAGCTGACGGTCCATCTCGATGGGGGTTCCATCCTCCCGTTCGATGATGTCGCCGTACCGGGGGAAATCCCCCTCCAGGAGCCGGATGGTGATGGTCTCCCCCCCTTTTTGGACGATGAAATGGTTCTCCTGGAAGCCGAAGTGGATGGTCCCGCCGGACCCCATGAACCGGGAAACCTCCTGCAAGCCTTTTTTGGGGATGAGAACCCCCTCGCCGGTGGGCGCCGTCGCTTCCGGGGGAAGAACCCATTCCGTTTTGGCCAGCCGGCTGCCGTCGGTGGAGACCAGCCGGATCAGGCGGTCGTTGTCGCCCTCCACCCCTTCGAAATAAGCCCCGACAATGTGGGGCCGCTTGTCGTCCGGGGCCCCGGCGATGATGATGATCCGTTCGATCATCCGCCGGAGGGCCGCCGCGTCGGCCTCGTAAAAGGTCACCTCCTCGATGGGGGGCGTCTGCTGGAAGTCCTCGGGGTTCATGCCCACGATGTGGTATTCCACATTCTCGTTCCGGATCTCGATCCAGCGGTTCTCCACCTCATGGATCTGGATCTCGTCGGCGGGGAACTCCCGGATGATCTCGTGGAGCTTTTTGGCGTTGATGGCGATGGCGCCCTCCGCCTCCACCGAGGCCGGATAGTTGCCCTCGAACCCGGTCTCCAGGTCGGTGGCGACCAACGTCACGCTGTCGTCATGGGCCGTGATGAGGACCGTTTCGGTGATGGCGAGATTTGTTTTGCGGCCGGTCAACCCCTGCACCTTGGACAAGACCTCCCGAAAATCGCTTTTGCCGATGGAAAATTTCATTGGGGATTCCTCATGCCGATTGGATCCATTTTTTGATGGCCGGGACCGTCTCCTCTTTCCATCCATCCGACACCCTCAGATGGATGAAATGACCGTAGAGGGCGTCCACGAGTCCGGTCGCCTTTTCGCAGAGGTAGACCCGCTCCAGCAGCGCGCCCTCGATCTCTTCCTGGGATTCCACCGCCCCGGTCTCCGGCGGTTTGAGGCCGGCGAGGGAAAGGCTCTCCCCCTTGAGGTTGAACCGCCACTCGTGGTCTCCGGACCGGTAATGGAGGTTCATCTCGGCCACCATGGCCCCTTTCCGGAGAGCCATCATGGCTTCCTCCAATCCCGCGTCGTCCCCCTTGATGGTCACCACCTCCGGGGCCTCGTGGGCGTGATTTTCCAGCACCATCCGGTTGCCCACCTCCAGGGCCGCCAGCTCCGGGTCGATGGTGGGCAGGAGGCCCGGCGTGTTTTCGATGGCGTGCCAGAGCCAGGTGAGAAACTCGTTTCCCAGGAAACGATACCGGTCGTAGGATACGGAAACGTCGAGCATGGCTTACTCCGTGAACCGGGTCGGGGACAGCCCGCCCAGACGATCCCGGCCGTCGGGGGTCAGCCCCGAGGCCAGATCGGCGATGGTGTAGGGAAAGAGGCGAATCAGGGTCGCCTTGAAGGATTTCGAAAACAGGGTCTCCAGCTCCTCGTTAGCCGCTTTCTGCGTCGAAAAAAACCAGAGCCATCCGTCGGTGGGATGCCATAGCAGCTCGTAAACATTGGGCGTGGCCGGAATCCGGAGGCTCAGGGCCTGGATGATGTTCTCCCGGATTTCCCGTTTTTCGTTCCGGGAGAGATGGGTCCGGTCCGTATCGGCCAGCCGACGGGCCATCTCCTTTGCCTGTTCCTTTTTGATGATCTTCGGCGGAATCGTCTTTTTGTCGATGCGCAGGGAGAAGACCACATAGGGCCCGACGATAAAGGAATCGCCTTCAAAGGCCGGCGAGAACGGCGATTCCCAGGCCGTCCACCCCACGGCCTTGTCGGGGGCGTCGTTGTCGATGTCCTGAATGCTGTATTTTTGAAGGCCGTCCCGGACCGAATCCATGAGGGGAGACGAGATCTCCCCCTCGACGCGGTAACGGGTGATGGCCAGTGATGACGACAGTAGTCCCATGAACGCTCCAGAAGGGTTTATCTTACGAAAAACAATCCAAATATATACCTTTTTTTAAAGGAGGTTACAAGTTCTTTTTGCGGGTTTCCCCAAACTCTTTCCCCTGCCTCCGATTTTTCCTTTTTCTTTCTTCTCTTTTTTATCTCTCTTTTAGAATACTCATTTTAATAATAGGCTGTCATGAACTGTCGGAACTTGGCAAGGTATCGATTTTATATCGCTATTTTCCGGAGTGCTCTGTTCGTTCCTTTGTTGAAAAAGGTGTGTTAAACAGACGTTCCACACAGCCGGACGGCCTCCCATTGAAAAACGGACACTTTTTCACACACTGTTGACAATTAAGGCACATCCCTGTTTAATATCACTTGCCCTTGATTTTCCCTTGGTTTGTATATATGGTGGACGAGATGAAGAGCCATCGACGGAGAATAGAACAGACGATATGGTGTACGCTGGCCGCCCTGTGGCTGGCAATGCCCGCCGCCGCGGACATCTATAAGTATGTCGACGAAAACGGCATCATCCATTTTACCAATGCGCCCACGTCGTCGAAATACCAGGTCTATGTCCGGGACAATTTTTTTCCGCCCAAAGGCCCCTTCCGGGTATCGGACAAATATGATGCCTACATCCGGGCGGCGGCCCGGAAATACGGGGTTTCTTTTCCCCTTATCAAGGCGATCATCCAGGCGGAATCCTCCTTCAATCCCCGGGCGGTGTCCAGGGCCGGGGCATTGGGGCTGATGCAGATCATGCCGGCCAATGTCCGCTTGCTGAAAATCCAGGATCCCTTCGACCCCTTCCAGAACATCATGGGCGGGACCCGGTTTTTCAAATCCCTCCTCAACCGCTTCGACGGCCAGCTGAGCCTGGCCCTGGCGGGTTACAACGCCGGTCCCCACCGGGTGGACCAGTACAACGGCATCCCCCCGTTCCAGGAGACCCAGACCTACGTGCGCAGGGTCCTCCACTACTACCGAATGCTACGGTAGGGGCGAAAAATCTTTCGCCCCCCGCGCCCCCAGTCCTTCGCGCTTTCCGCCTTCTTTTCCGGACCTACCCCGACGTCGCGTCCATTTTTTTCCGGATGTACGGCATCAGGCCCCCGGCGGCCACCAGTTCCTGCATAAAAGGCGGGATCGGCGTGGTCTCGTGGGCCGCGCCGGTTTCCGCCACCACTATTTCGCCGGTGTCTAAGTCCACCGACAGGGATTGGCCGGTTTCGAAGGTGTCGGCGGCGCCGCACTCCAGGATCGGGAGCCCCATGTTGAAGGCGTTGCGGTAAAAGATCCGCGCAAAACTCCTGGCCACCACGCAGGCCACGCCCGCCGCCTTGATGGCGATGGGAGCGTGTTCCCGGGACGAGCCGCACCCGAAGTTCTTTCCGCCGACGATGATGTCCCCCGGCCGGACCTTTTGCGGGAATCCGGGGTCTGCGTCCTCCATGCAGTGCGCCGCCAGTTCTTCGGGATCACTGGTTGTCAGGTATCGGGCCGGGATGATCAGGTCGGTGTCCACATCGTTGCCGAATTTCCAGACCTTGCCGGTATGTTTCATGGCGATTTCCTCGTTCAGGGGCGAAATATGTTTCGCCCCTATGTATTTTATAGGTGTCTTCTTATGTTGGAATCCCTTTACAGCGCGTCCGGCCCCGCGATGCGGCCCAGGACGGCGGAGGCCGCGGCCACGGCCGGATTGGCCAGATAGACCTCGCTTTCCGGATGGCCCATGCGGCCCACGAAATTGCGGTTTGTGGTGGCCACTGCCCGCTCCCCCTTGGCCAGGATGCCCATATGGCCCCCGAGGCAGGGTCCGCAGGTGGGCGGGCTGATGATGGCCCCGGCGTCCAGGAAGATGTCGAACAATCCTTCGTCCAGGGCGGACCGGTAGACGGACGGGGTGGCCGGGATGACGATGAGCCGCGTGCCGCCGGCCGCCTTTTTGCCCTTCAGGACGGCCGCCGCCGACCGCATGTCCTCGATGCGGCCGTTGGTGCAGGAGCCGATGACCACCTGGTCGATGGGGACCGATCCCACGTCGCTGATGGGCCGGGTGTTTTCAGGCAGGTGGGGAAAGGCGACCTGGGGTTCGATTTTGGCGACGTCGTATTCCCGGGTCTCGGCGTACCGGGCGTCGGGATCCGATGCGTAAAACCGGTATTCCCGCAGAGCCCGGTCCGCCACATAGGTTTCGGTGATGCCGTCCGGGGCGATGACGCCGTTTTTGGCCCCGGCTTCGATGGCCATGTTGGCCATGGTCAGGCGTCCGGACATGGGCAGGGCGTCGATGGTCGGGCCGGTGAACTCCATGGCCCGGTAAAGGGCGCCGTCCACGCCTATGTCGCCGATGGCGTAGAGGATCAGGTCCTTTCCCTCCACCCAGGGATTGAGGTCGCCCCGGAAAATGAAACGGATGGATTCCGGAACCTTGAGCCAGACCTGGCCGGTGACCATGGCCGCCGCGATGTCCGTGCTGCCCATGCCGGTGGCGAAGGCCCCCAGCCCGCCGTAGGTGCAGGTGTGGCTGTCGGCGCCGACGATGAGATCGCCGGGAAGCGCCAGCCCTTTTTCAGGCAACAGGGCGTGTTCCACGCCCGATTCGCCCCCGTCGAAAAAATAGGTCAGTTCCTGCTCCCGGGCGAATTCCCTCAGCAGCTTGACCTGCATGGCCGACTGGATGTCCTTGTTGGGCACGAAATGGTCTGGCACCAGCAGGACGCGGCTTTTGTCGAAAACCTTCCCGGCGCCGCTTTTCCGGAACCGGTCGATGGCGATGGGGGCGGTAATGTCGTTGGCCAGGGCCACATCCACGTCCGCCATGATGAGGTCCCCCGGCGACACCCGGTCCTTCCCGGCGTGGGCCGCCAGGATCTTTTCGGTGATGGTCATTCCCATGGGCTGTTCTCCTTTGTAGGCTCTTAGTCTTTGTCCGCCTTCAGCACCGACAAGAAGGCCGACTGGGGGATCTCCACCTGCCCCACCATTTTCATCCGTTTTTTTCCTTTTTTCTGCTTTTCCAGGAGCTTCCGTTTCCGGGTGATGTCCCCGCCGTAACATTTGGCGGTCACGTCCTTCCGGAAGGCGGAGACGGTGGACCGCGAGATGATCTTGCCGCCGATGGCCCCCTGGATGGCCACCTTGAACATCTGACGGGGGATCTCCTCTTTCAGTTTATCGCAGGCGGTCCGGGCCCGTTCAACGGCCCGCTCCCGGTGAACGAGCTGGGACAGGGCGTCCACCCGCTCGCCGTTGATGAGGATGTCGAGCTTGGCCAGGTCCGTCTCCCGGTATTCGATGACCTCGTAATCGAAGGAGCCGTACCCCTGGGTGACGGATTTGAGCTTGTCGTAAAAATCATAGACCACTTCCGCCAGGGGGAGTTCGAAGACCATCTCTAGCCGGTCGCTGGTCAGGTAGCCGTAGGTTTTCTGGATGCCCCGGCGCTCCATGCACAGCTTCATGACCGCGCCCATGTATTTTTCCGGGACCATGATGGAGGCCTTGATGAAGGGCTCCCGGGCCATGGCGATTTCCATGGGGTCGGGGTAGAGGGCCGGGTTGTCCACGATGAGGGTCTCTCCGTCGGTGAGCTGGAGTTCGTAGCGAACCGAGGGCGCCGTCAGGATCAGCGACAGATCGTATTCCCGTTCCAGCCGCTCCTGGACCACCTCCAGGTGGAGCAGCCCCAGAAAGCCGCAGCGGAACCCGAAGCCCAGAGCCGCCGAGGTGTCCTTTTCGTAGATGAGGGAGGCGTCGTTGAGCTTCAGTTTTTCGATGGCCGCGGCCAGGTCCTGGTACTCGTCGGAGGCCACCGGATAGATGGAAGAGAAAACCACCGGCTTGGTCTCTTTGAAACCGGACAGGGGGCGGTCGCACCGGCGGTTTTTCAAGGTGATGGTGTCGCCGATGCTGGTGTCGCTGACGGTCTTGATGCCGGCGATGATGTAGCCGACCTCCCCGGCCGCCAGGACTTTCTGGGGGATCCGCACCAGCTGAAAGATGCCCACCTCCTCCACTTTGTAGACCGCCTTGTTGGACATAAAGGCGATGGTGTCGCCGGGCCGGAGGGTTCCGTCGAAGATCCGGATGTGGACGACGGTTCCCCGGAAAGGATCGTAATGGGAGTCGAAGATCAGGGCCTTGAGGGGCGCGTCCGGATCGCCCACCGGGGGCGGGAGCTGGTCGACCACCCGTTCGAGAATGGCGTCGATGCCGATGCCCTCCTTGGCCGAGACCATGAGGGCGGTTTCCGGATCCAGGCCGAGGTCTTCCTCGATCTGTCCCTTGACCCGCTCGATGTCGGCCGACGGGAGATCGATCTTGTTTATCACCGGGATGATCTCCAGGTCGTTTTCCAGGGCCAGGTAGAGGTTGGCCAGGGTCTGGGCCTCCACCCCCTGGCTGGCGTCGACGAGGAGCAGGGCCCCTTCGCAGGATTTGAGGGCCCGGCTCACCTCGTAGCTGAAATCGACGTGGCCCGGCGTGTCGATGAGGTTGAGAAAATAGGTTTTGCCGTCCTTGGCTTTGTAGGGGAGGCGGACCGTCTGGCTTTTGATGGTGATGCCCCGCTCCCGCTCGATGTCCATGGTGTCCAGCAGCTGATCGTGGAAATCGCGGTCGGCGATGATGTCCGCCGTCTGGATCAACCGGTCCGACAGGGTGGACTTGCCGTGGTCGATGTGAGCGATAATGCTGAAATTTCTAATATTTTTCATGATCCATTTACAACGGCCGCCGGTTCGTCCCGGCGGCCGGCCTCTTTATTGAGCTAAAAGTGAGTTGACACTCGTCAACTTTCCCGATATAAGTATAAATTTCTTAAAAAATAAGACATTTTATATTATCAATTGGCGGCATGTCAACCCCGATGCAACGGCGTTACAAAGAAACATTCAGATAATCCAGTTGGCGGATAATCCAGTTGGACATCATCCCGGATTTCATCCCATGCACACGAACATCCTCATAGTCGACGACGATGATACCATCCGGTATCTCATGAAGGAATTCATCGAGACGGTCGGATACAAAACCGTTACGGCCGCCAATGCGGAAGAGGCCCTCCAGGCGCTGGACACCGACATCTTCGAGGTGGTGGTCACCGACATCATGATGCCCGGCATGGACGGTCTGGAGCTGACCGAGGTCATCAAGGGCCGGTACGACACCGAGGTCATCGTGATGACGGGCTACAGCGGTGACTATTCCTACGAAGAGGCCATCGACAAGGGCGCCAGCGATTTCGTCTTCAAGCCGATCCGGTTCGAGGAGCTGCTGCTCCGGCTCCGGCGGGTGCTCCGGGAGCGCCATCTCAAAAAGGAACTCCATAACCTCGCCATAACCGACGGCCTCACCAAGCTCTACAATTCCCGCCATTTCTACCACGAACTCGAACTCGAGCTGGAGCGGTCCCAGCGGTACAGCCATCCCCTCTCTTTAGTGATCCTCGACATAGATCTCTTCAAGCAGTACAACGACCGGTGGGGGCATCTGGAGGGCGACAAGGTGCTCTCCAAGCTGGGAGAGGCCATCACCCAGTCCCTCCGGAAAACCGATTCGGCCTATCGCTACGGCGGAGAGGAGTTCACGGTGATCCTGCCCGAAACGGTCTGCGACGAGGCCGAAAACGTCGCCGAGCGGATCAAGGAATCCATCGACGCCAAGACCCTGTACCCCGAAGGCGGGGAACCCACCCACATCACCGTGAGCATCGGGGTGACCCAGTACGTCCCGGGCGAAAAGGTGACGGACTTCGTCAAGCGGGCGGACCAGGCCCTCTTTCTGTCCAAAAAGCAGGGACGCAACCGGATCACCGCCGTCGGCTCCGACGACGGCCCGCCGCCCGCCCAAGAAGATGATGCCGCGCTTTGAATTCCTAAAACGGCCGACGCGCGACCAGACAGAGGGGATTCTCCGGCTTTACCGAAACGAAGGATGGTGGGGCGAGGAACCCGATGACCCCGATCTCGTCCGCCGGATGGTCGCGGGCAGCCACTGCTTTCTGCTGGTCACGACGGATGGAAAGGATCCGACGGTCATCGCCATGGGCCGGGCCATCTCCGACGGCGCCAGCGACGCCTATATCCAGGACGTGACGGTGGCGCCCTCGTGGCGGGGCCGGGGCGTGGGCGCCGGGATCATCCGGCGGCTGGTGGACCGCCTGCACCGGGACGGGCTTTACTGGATCGGCCTCATCGCGGAACGGGGGTCGGACCCGTTTTACCGGCGGATGGGGTTCGAGACCATGGCGGACGCCCTTCCCATGCGTCTGAAAAACCCGTCGTGAACTACAGCCCCTTTGTGCCCATCGGCCCTGATGACCATGACCGCCTGGCGCCCTATTTCAAAAACCAGTCCCATCCCCTCTGCGTCTATTCCCTGCCGTCGCTCCTGGTTTGGAGCAGCAAGATCTACCAGCCCTACGGCGCCGTGGTGGACGGCGAGGCCCTCATCGTCGGCGTGGAGTTCTCCCCCTTCTACGAGAGCCATCGTCACCTGATCCTGCCCGTGTCGCCCCACCGGACCTTTACGCCGGAAGAACTGGCGCGGATGGCCGTGGATCTGGGGTTCTCCCGCTACTGGTTCATCCCCGGCGCCTATATAGACGGTTTCGGCCGGGATCGGGTGGACGACCTTTTCACGGTGTCCGAACAGACCCATCTGACGGATTACGTCTACCGCGCGTCGGATCTGGCCGACCTCAAGGGGAGAAAATACGTGAAGAAGCGGAACCTGGTCAACCAGTTCAAGCGGTCCCATGTCATGCGGGGCCGGGCCGAGGACGCGCCCATTACCGCCGACACGGTTCCGGAGTGCCTCGATTTTCTTGAAAAATGGTGCGAAGAGCGGGATTGCGACGCCAGCCCCGAAGAGGATCTGGCCTGCGAAAAGCAGGCGGTCGTCAACACACTGACCCATCTGGCGGTCCTGGACATGAACGGGCTGTTGATGCGGGTGGATGGCGAGGTGAGCGCCTTCGGAATCGCATCCGGCCTGACTCCGGAAATGGGGGTGCTCCATTTCGAAAAGGCGTTTTCCGGGATCAAGGGCCTCTATCAGTATTTCGACCGCCTCTGCGCCCGACGCCTTTTCAACGGCTACCGCTACATCAACAAGGAAAGCGACATGGACCTGGAACGGCTGGCCCGGGCCAAGGCATCCTATCACCCGGTCCGGATGGTCCCTGCTTACGGGCTGACCCTCCGGTAACCTCCCTCCCCGCCGTTTTCGTCGCGGTCCCCGACAATCACTTTCAGCATCAGATCCCCCTGTTGTCCCGGAGAGATGGCCTTTCCCATCCCCTTGAGCCGCAGGATTTTGCCCTCCCGGACCCCGGGCGGCGTTTCGATCCGGTACATCCGGTTATGGAACGACCAGGGGATGTTGACCCGTTTCCGGCTCCCGGCGACCGATTCGTAGGGGGATATCCGCATCACCCCGTAAAGGTTGGGGTCGCCTTCCCGGCCGGTGGTCCGGATGGTCTGGATGCGCCGGGTCCGCTTCCGTTCTATGGAAGGGCGCACCCGGTCCGTCGCGCCCCAACCGGGCAGCCGGTCGAATCCTTTCAAAATCAGAATGCCGAAGACAAACCCACCGATATGGGCCCACCAGGCCACCCCGCTGATGTCGGCTTGGCTCCCGGCGGCGTTGAGAAACTGGAGGACAAACCAGAGCGCCAGGAAAAAAAACGCCGGGATTTCGACAAAATAGGGGATAAAGATGATGGGGATCAGCGTGAGAACCCGAGCGGTGGGATAGAGGATGAAATAGGCCCCCATGACCCCGGCGATGGCCCCGCTGGCGCCGATGGTGGGTACATTGGAATAGGCGTTCAGGAACAGATGGGCGATGCCCGAGGTCATCCCGCACAGGATGTAGAAGACCAGGTAGCGGAAGGGGCCGAAGTGATCCTCCACATTGTCGCCGAACACATACAAAAACCACATGTTCCCCAGAAGATGGAGCACGCCGCCATGGAGGAACATGAACGAGACGAAGGAAAAGATCTGCTGGCCAAAGGAAAAATAAGCCGCGATTTCGGGCACGGTGTACCGGGCCGGCGCCAGACCGTAAATGTAGATGAACTGGTCGAGGTATCGTCCCTGGGACAGCTGGACCAGAAAGAAAAGGACGTTGAGGAGGATTAGCCCGTAGTTGACAACAGGATATCGCCTGGACTGCAGCGTATCGTGGATCGGGATCATGGGACCGGAAGCCGGGCGAAGCGCATGGGCCGGTCCCGTTTATGCGACCATGGCGCGGATGCGGTTCAGGTTTTCCTGGAGCTTCTGCTGTTTTTCTGACAGGGATTCATGGCGGTCCCGGGTTTTCTGGATCACGGCCTCCGGCGCCTTGTCGAGAAAATCCTCGTTGCTCAGTTTTTTGGCGATCCCCTTCAGTTCCTTCTGGAGTTTGCCGGTCTCTTTTTCCAGTCGTTGGATCTCCTTGTCGAAATCGATGATCCCCTCCAGGGAGACGAAGAGGGCGGCGTCCTCGATGACCGCCGCGGCCGCCGACGGGGGCTGGTCGCCGGGCGGCGCGACCTCGAATTCGGAGAGCCGGGCCAGGTTGACGATGAGATCCCGATACGCCGCCAGGAGTTTCCGCTTCGCTTCGTTCGGGGATTGGACCGTCGCCGCCAGGCTGACCGAGGGGGCGATGTTCATCTCGCCCCGGATGTTCCGGATGCCGGTGATGACGTCCATCACCAGCGCCATGTGGGCCTCGGCTTCCGGGTCTTCCCGGAGCGCCGGCTGGGACGGGTCGTCGGCCGGGAAACGGGCCGTCATGATGGACCCCTCCACGCCCGGCAGTTTGTGCCAGATCTCCTCGGTGACAAAGGGGATAAAGGGATGGAGCAGGATCAGGGCGTCCTTCAGGGTCCGCCAAAGGACGAAGAGGGTGGTCGCTTTTTCCGCCGCGCCTTTTTCCTCGTACAGCGTGGGCTTGACGGCCTCCAGGTACCAGTCGCAGAACTCGTGCCAGATGAACTGGTAGAGGGCGCTGGCCGCTTCGTTGAACCGGTAGGCGTCCAGGGCCCCGGCGTCCGTTTTCATGACGCCGTGGAGCCGGGACAGAATCCAGCGGTCGGGCAGGGACAGACGGGCTGCGGACAGATCGGCTTCGGTCGGCGCGGCGTCCTCCATGTTCATGAGGGAGAAACGGGCCGCGTTCCAGAGCTTGTTGATAAAATGACGGTATCCTTCCACCCGCTGTTCGGACATCTTGATGTCCCGGCCCTGGGCCGCGAAGGCGGCCAGGGTGAAGCGAAACGCATCGGTGCCGTAGCGGTCCATCACCGAGAGCGGATCGATAACGTTTCCCTTGGATTTGCTCATTTTTTTGCCGTCTTCGTCCCTGACGATGGCGTGGATGTAAACGTCCTCGAAGGGGATTTTTCCCATGAAATGGATGCCCATCATCATCATCCGGGCCACCCAGAAAAAGAGGATGTCGAATGCGGTCACCAGGACGGAGGTGGGATAGAACGTCTTGAGCAGGTCGGTCTCGTCGGGCCATCCCATGGTGGAAAAGGGCCACAGGGCCGATGAAAACCAGGTGTCGAGCACGTCGGTCTCCTGGACGAGATCGCTGCTCCCGCACTTGGGGCAGACGGCGGGGGTCTCCATGGCGACCGTCATCTCGTCGCATCCGCCGCAGGTCCAGGCCGGGATTTGATGGCCCCACCAGATCTGACGGGAGATGCACCAGTCGCGGATGTTGTCGAGCCAGTCGAAATAGGTGGCCTCCCAGACCTCCGGGACGATTTTCGTCTCGCCCTTCCGGACGGCGTCGGCGGCTTTGTCCGCCAGGGGTTTGGCTTTGACGAACCACTGTTCGGACAGGTTCGGCTCAACCACGGTGTTGCACCGGTAACAGTGACCCACGCCGTGGGGATGGTCTTCGATTTTCCGGAGCAGCCCCGCCGCCTCCAGGGCGTCCACCACCGCCTTTCGGCATTCGAACCGTTCCAGCCCGGCGAACCGGCCGGCTGCTTCCGTCATGGAGCCGTCGTCTCCGATCACCTTGACCGCGGGCAGGCCGTGGCGGTTGCCGATTTCGAAGTCGTTGGGGTCGTGGGCCGGCGTGACCTTTAATCCGCCGGTGCCGAAGGAGGTGTCCACATAGGGATCCCGGATGATGGGGATCTCTTTTTCCATGAGGGGCAAAATGACGGCTTCGGCGGCGAGGCCGGCATACCGGTCGTCTTCCGGGTGGATGGCCACGGCGGTGTCCCCCAGCATGGTCTCGGGCCGGGTGGTGGCCACGGTGACGCCGCCCTCGCCGTTCGGGAACGGATAGAGAATATAATAAAGGTGGCCGTCGAGTTCCTCGTGTTCCACCTCCAGGTCCGCCAGGGCCGTATGGCACCGGACGCACCAGTTGATGATGTAATGACCCTGGTAGATCAGCCCCTGGTTGTACAGATCGACAAATACCTTTCGAACCGCCCGGGACAGGCCCTCGTCCATGGTGAACCGCTCGCGGTCCCAGTCGCAGGAGGCCCCCAGCCGCTTGAGTTGGTTGATGATGGCGCCGCCGTATTTTTTCCGCCATTCCCAGACGGTTTCGATGAACCGCTCCCGTCCCAGCTGGTGCCGGTCTTTTCCTTCGCTTGCCAAATGCTTTTCCACCACGTTCTGGGTGGCGATGCCGGCGTGGTCCGTTCCCGGCATCCAGAGTACATTGTCGCCCCGGGTCCGCCGGTACCGGCAAAGCACATCCTGGAGCACGTTGTTGAGGGCGTGTCCCATGTGGAGGACGCCCGTGACGTTGGGCGGCGGGATGACGATGGAATAGCTCTTTCGGTCGCTCTTTTCTTCGGCTGAAAAAAGTTTCTGCTCTTCCCAATAGGCATACCAGCGTTTTTCGACCTCGCGGGGTTCATATCCCTTGTCAAGCAAATGGGTGGTCATAACACGTTCACTCCTTGAAAAATAAAAAATTCTCCGCCGCCCGGAGATTCATTCGATCCGGCTAATCGTCCATGGATGCATCTGTAATCAGAACATCTTTCAGCTTTTGGATCTCCCTGGACACGACCTTTTCGACGGCCTTGGAAAGTACGGATTCGATTTTTTCCTCGAAGACTTTTCTGATGACCCGCTCCAGGGCCGCTTCAAAGGCTTCGGGGGCGATCCCTTCGAGAGCGGCGGCGAGGTCGGCGTCCGCTTCCGCGGGCGTCGCTCCGATTTCCGGGGGTCCGGTGGGCCCAGCTTCCGGATAGGCCTCCGGACGGGGTTCGGGTTCGAGGTCGTCGAAAATTTCCGTGTCCATGGCGACCTCATCCGTCATGAGATCAACCCCTTCGACATCAGCCGCCGCGTCGGCCTTGCCTTCCAGGTCCATATCGAGGAGATCCAGGAGATCCTTCTCTTTTTCGGGGTCCATCTCAGGTTGGTCCCCGCCGTGCGGGTTGAAAATTGGGGGTTCGAGGTGGGCGTCTGTTTCTTCCACGGTTTTGGTCGGTTCAGCGGGCGCTTCCAGCGGGAGATCGGGTACGGGCGCCGGTGATTCAGATTCCAAGTCCGAGAGCAATTCGGACCCCGTGACCGTGTCCTCTTCGATTTCAGACAGTTCGACCTCCTTTTCGATGATCGGCGCCGACGCCTCGTCCAGATCGAAAATATCTTCCTTGTCGATGGTGGTTTTTTCTATGATGTCGTCAAGATCCAGAGATTCCGTTTCGTCGTCTTCGATGCTCGCCGCATCCGCGACGTTCGTTTCGGTTTTCTCGTTTTCTTCGGGGAACCAAAGCGGGTCCGTCATCTGGTCTTCTTCGGGAATTTTTTCCAGAGATTCGATGGGGATGTCGCTGTCGAGGTGTTCCTCGTCCAGATCCATATCTTCCAGCGGCGATGCATCGATGTCTTCACCGTTGTCTACCTCATCGAAGGGGCCTTCGTCTGAAATTTCTTCACCGGATAAGGCATCGATGTCTTCAGCCTCGTCGTCTTCGGCAATTTCTTCCGCTTCCCCCTCATCAGCATTGGAGATCATGCCCTCGTCTTCGAGGTCGATTACCTCATCTTCCGAATCCTCGGCCTCCTCGGTTTCTGGCTGGCCCTGCGCCTCGATGTCCTCCCCATCCTCGGGTTCCTCTTCTTCCCCCTCATCAGCATCGGAGATCATGCCCTCGTCTTCGAGGTCGATCACCTCATCTTCCGAATCCTCGGCCTCATCGGTTTCTGGCTGGCCCTGCGCCTCGATGTCCTCCCCATCGGTTTCAGTGAAAGATATGATGGTTTCGGCATCGAGATCGACAACGGCATCAAAGTCCTCATCCTCCTCGGAAAGCACGCCGGGACCCATGGTTTCGTCAAAGGCGTCCGGCGGCGCGATCATGGTTTCTTCGTCCAAATCGACGAAATCCTCCCGATCTTCTTCGTTTTCAAAAAGCTTGCCGATGCCGATGGTCTGCTCGTAGAGATCCGGTTGTTCCATTATGGTCTCTTCGTCGAGGGTAATCATGTCCTCTTCTTGATCAGCCTCGGGCGCGGGGGGAACGCTATCGTCCTCGAGCAGTTTGCCGATGCCG
>JAABTM010000362.1 GCA_011389855.1 Desulfobacteraceae bacterium | reverse complement strand
ACAAGATGATCCGCCTCATCACCCTGGCCGCGGCGGGCCACGGTTATCTCAATTTCATGGGCAACGAGTTCGGCCATCCCGAATGGATCGATTTCCCCCGGGAGGGCAACAACTGGTCCTATTTCTACGCCCGACGCCAGTGGCGCCTGGCCGAAGACCCGGATCTGAGGTATCGGTTTCTCCTGGCCTTCGACCGGGAGATGATCGCCATGGCCAAGACCAGCGGGCTGCCGGAAGGTCCGGCGGCGGCGCTCCTCCACGAGCACTCGGACAACAAGGTCATCGCCTTCAAAAGGGCCGGCCGGGTCTTTGTCTTCAACTTCCATCCCAAAGACTCCTACACCGATTACCGCATCGACGCCCCGCCCGGCGAATACCGAATGATCCTCGACACCGACGCCCCCCGCTTCGGCGGGTTCGGACGTCTGGCGCCGGAGCAGGGGCATGTGACCCTGGGCGATCCGGATTCTCCGGGCCGATCGGTTCTCAGCCTCTATCTGCCGACGCGGTCGGCGATGGTGTTGTCGTTTGAATCAGGATAACCGGGATTGCCAAAAGGCTCCCGATATATCGTCTGGAGAAATTAAATACCTGGCGAGGAAAAAGCATGATGTCCCAAACG
Source organism: Desulfobacteraceae bacterium (assembly GCA_011389855.1). Classification (GTDB taxonomy): domain Bacteria; phylum Desulfobacterota; class Desulfobacteria; order Desulfobacterales; family JAABSP01; genus JAABTD01. Next base: position 4,180 of record JAABTM010000362.1, on the reverse strand, counting down.
GTTACGCTGCATATTCCGGAACCGATGTTCAACCGGCTGCGGCAAATGGCGCGGATGATCGATCAACCACTGGAGGCGGTTATTTATCAATCTGTTCAGGGTAATATGCCGCCGCTGGTGGAAGACATCCCCAATGAGTGGCGCGACGATTTGATGGATATGGAGCAATTGGACGATGAAGATTTATGGAAAGCGGCCAAGGAACCGTTATCCGAACACCAGTGGGTGCGTCATCGGAAATTGTTGGCGAAAAACGAAGAAGATGCGTTGACGAATAAAGAGCGCCGGGAATTGGAAGAATTAAGAGCCGCGACCGACAGATTTGTATTTCGCCGGTCGTATGCCCTGGCGCTGTTGAAGTGGCGCGGCCATACGGTATCTCCGGCGACAGATGTTGCTTCGTGAGCGCATCGCGGCCTAAAATCGCTCAGGAGATCCGTCGGCGTGTGGCGGATTTGGCGGACCATCGTTGCAGCTACTGCCGAAGCCCCGAAATCGTCGGCATACCGATGCTCATTGATCATATTGTTCCACTGGCCGCTGGCGGAAGTTCCGAATTGGACAACCTCTGCCTGGCCTGTTACCGGTGCAATGAGTTCAAGTGGGCCAGACAGGAAAGTCATGACCCGCTCACAGGGGCGTCCGTTCCTATTTTCAGACCTCGCATACAGATGTGGGGGGAGCATTTTACCTGGAATCGAGACCGGCTCAAGATAATGGGAATGAGCGCATGCGGAAGGGCCACTGTCGAAATTCTTCGTTTGAACGATCTTCGTCTGATCCAGGCGCGCCGTATTTGGATGCTGATCGGGCTCCATCCTCCGCTGGAATAGGATGACCTCTGATGCGCTTTTTATCCCGACCCTCCTGATTCAGACCGATCACACCCCCCCGAACACCTTTAACATCAACGGCACCGCCACAAACGACCCCACCATGCTGCCCAGGTTGGTGAAGACCACCACTAGCAGGATCCGGGTGACCTTGTTCCGCCAGAACCCCCGGATTGTCAGGATGTCTTCGTAAAGGGTTTCGAAATCCCGGACCTTGGGTTTTCGGGAAAACGCCTCCACCAGCCCGGAGACCCAGCCGGCGGCGATCATGGGGTTGAGGGAAGTCAGGGGCGCCGCCACCACCGACGACAGGATCGTGAGGGGGTGCCCCAGGGCGGCGATGGCCCCGACGCCGGCCAGTATGCCGTTGGCCGCGATCCACCAGGTGATCATCCGGGTTCCGGCTTCCCGGCCGCCGTAAAAAAAGCCGAGGACGAGAAGGCTGATAATGGCCAGGGGGATGATCCATTTGAGCAGTCCTCCCAGCCTCCCCTTAGGGGGGATGGCCTCCAGTTCGGCCATGTCGATCTCTTCCTCCCAGTGGCGGGTAATGCCCGGCACATGGCCGGCCCCCACCACCGCCACGATCTTTTCGCCGGGCGCGGTCCGGATGCGCTGGGCAAGGTACCGGTCCCGTTCGTCTATGAGGATGGTCTTGAGGGAGGGAAAGGATTTCTCCACGTCGGCCAGCAGCATCTGGAGGATGTCTTCCTGCTTCATCCGCTCGATGTCCTCTTCGCTGATCTCGTCGATGCCGCCGGCGGCGGAAAAAATCATCTGGAACAGCACCCTGACCTTGTCCCATAACCTCATGGACCGCCACGTCCGGAGAAGGGTGGTCCGGATGTCCCGGTCCGCCAGATGAACCTGGGCCCCCAGCGCGTCCGCCGCCTCCACCGCCTGGATCATCTCTTCCCCCGGCTTGACCCCCAGTTTTTTGGCGATGCGCCGCTGGAAGGCGGCCAGCAGCAGGTTGGAGAGGAGCAAAAACGCTTTTTTCTCCTTGACGACCTTGATGATGTCCATGTTCCGCCACTGATCCTGCTGCCGGATGGCCCCGTACCGCGACGGACACAATTCGACGCAGACGGTGTCCGGGGTTTCCGCTTCGATGACGGACCGGACCAGTTCGGCGCTATCCCGGGAGACGTGGGCCGTGCCCACCAGAATCACTTCTTTATTATCGGTGTAAAGCCTTGAAACATTGCTATTGGCTTTTGGGTCGGTCATTTGGACAGCCCCCTGGTCGTCTGTTTTTTCCATTTCCGCTATACTCTCTTGTCTGTTGTGAAAAGAACCTCTATAGTACGCTTACGGCAGCAACGCAAGCCCAATTCAAACCGAATTAAAGGAGCCGCGATTTCATGGATTCCCCGCCCCCGGCCAGCCCTTCTTCCCCATCCACACCCCCTTTTTATCTGGAAACCGGAGACGAGGTTCGCCTGTTCGAAGCCGCCTACGCGGCCCGTCTGCCGGTGATGCTCAAAGGCCCCACCGGCTGCGGCAAGACCCGGTTCGTGGACTATATGGCCCATCGGCTGGGCCGGCCCCTGATCACGGTGGCCTGCCACGAGGACCTGTTCGCGTCGGATCTCCTGGGCCGGTATCTGCTTCAGCAAGACGAGACGGTCTGGGTGGACGGCCCCCTGACCCGGGCCGTCCGGACCGGGGCCATCCTCTACCTCGACGAGATCGTGGAGGCCCGGAAGGACACCACCGTGGTTATCCACCCCTTAAGCGATGACCGCCGGACCCTGACCATCGATAAAAAAGGGGAAACGGTCGGGGCCCACCCCGATTTTCTGATGGTTATCTCCTACAACCCCGGCTACCAGTCGGTGCTCAAGGATCTGAAACAGTCTACCCGCCAGCGGTTCGTCTCCATTGCGTTTCAGTACCCCGACCCGGAAAAGGAGGCCGGGATCGTGGCCCATGAGGGACGCATCGACGGGGAGACGGCCCGGAAACTCGTCCGCCTGGCCGACCGGATCCGGAACATCCGGGAGCACGGCCTCACCGAAGGCGCTTCCACCCGGCTCCTCATCTATGCCGCCCACCTGATGGGCAACGGCATCCCGGCCGTAGACGCCTGCCGCTCCGCCGTCTGCCTTCCGCTGACCGACGACCTCCGGCTCCAGGAGACCCTCTTCGACCTCATCGGGGACATTTTCTGAGGATGCGGGGTCCCCTGGAACGGCTGGCGCTGCTGGATCCGGAACTGGCCGCAGAAATTCGCGACATCACGTCCGGGGAAGGCGTCCCGGTCCCGGAAACGGATATGAACGGCCTGGTGGAAGAGACCTTGCGGTGGATTTCCGTCGAAGTTTCTTTCGGATACGCCGTGGCCCGGGGATATGGACGCCTGCTAAGGGGCGGCGACAACGGAGCGGTCTCCCGATACCGGGAAATGGTGGCCGAGGCGGCCCGGGAAGGCCCCCATCTGGGACGATTGATGGCCGACCATCTCCCGCCGGTGCTGGCCGCGCCTTCCGACGACCTGCTGGACCGGTTCACGGCGGCCCTGTCGGCCATGCGGCAAAAAGGCGCCTACACCCTCAAAAGCCCCCTCGAGGCCCTGAGCCGGCTGCTGAACGGCGGCGATCTCCCCGGCGCCTCGGCCTTTCTCGACCTGCTCGGGGTCGCCTTTTCCCATGAAATGCCCTACGGCCGGAGCCTCCACCTTTCCCACGCCCTGCCGCGGTCGGTCCTCATGTTCCCGCCGGAAAAGCGGTCGTGGCGGATCCGCGCCCTGAACCGGGCGGTTTCCCGGGACATCGGGCTGGCCGACCCGTTCCTCGACGGCCTGGAAAACGGCCTCGACCGGCTGGACAGCGACGGATTGGACCGGTTTGTCCGGGAAGGGATGGCCCGCTACGAGGCCGATCCCCAGTCGGGGATTCGCTTTTTCTCCCTGAACTCCCGGCTGGCCCTGGAGACCCTGGACCGGCTGCGGAAATCCGTGACCCTGTTCGAGGCGCGGTCGGAATTGACGCGGTACCTTCGGGCCCGGACGGGTTTCCCCCTATCGGTACGACCCATGTCCGATCTCTCCGGCCCCCTTCGGTCCGCGGCGGGAGAGGACATGAAAAACGGCATCGCGGTCCTGTCGGACGGTAGGTCCATCTACCTTCCCGAAGAGATCGACCGGTTCGGGGATCGGGGGAAAAACCGGGACCTCTACAAATGCCTCGTCAAACTCGAATCGGCCCTGTACGAATTCGGGACCTTCCATTTCGATCCGGAGCGGGCCGCGGATCGATACGGCGTGGAGATGCCGCCGCCGGCGGACGACGATGGAACGCTCTTTTCGGATCTGGACCGCTTCACGGCCGCCTTTCCACGGCCGG
>JAABTM010000086.1 GCA_011389855.1 Desulfobacteraceae bacterium | reverse complement strand
AGGAAGGAGAGCCCCTGCCGCCGCAAGGATTGGATTGCGGGGATCCTGCTCGGCATCAACAACTACGGATCCCTCTATTTCATGATCCGGACCATCGCCCAGCCGGGATGGGAGAGTTCCGTGGTCTTCCCCACCATCAGCGCGTCCGTGGTGATGTTGAGTTTTCTGGGGGCGTTCGCGATCTTCGGGGAGCGGGCGTCGGGCCGGAAACTGACGGCGCTGGGCGTGGGCGTGGCGGCCATCGTTCTCATCAACAGCCGATGACCCGCGCCGATCCGTCCGGATTTTTCACCCACCATCCATTTTGAGGAGCAAGAAACGTCATGGCCCTGTTTGTCGCGATCCGAGATGGGATAATTTTTATCGCCGGCGTCTGGTATTTTGAATTCCACCGGGACTACACCTTCCCGGAGGAGAAAAATCTGCTGCTCTATTTCGTCGCCGTGCCCATCATCTGGTCCACGCTGATCCAGATCTGGACATCCACCCGCTACAGCGAACAGAAAAGCGCCGTCATGCTCGTGTTTACCCATCTCATGGCGGTGCTGCTTTTGATATCCACCGTTTTCCTGATCAGCGCCACCTTGAACACCATCGCCGAAACGCTGGACCCATTCGGCGTGTTCATGTTCCATTTCGTGGGGTGGACGGTCATTTTGTCCTTGATTTACTATGATCTGGTCGATATCAATCGGAATGGAAAATAATTTGACTTGAATGTTTTTTTAGAATTGCTATAACAGTATAGACAAACATCGAACGGGGTCGAAACCGACCGGCTTTCGGGTTGGCGCGTTTCGGCGCCCTCAACCTCAAGAAAAGGAGTGGAGAATGAACCGATTGAACCCAAAGAACCTGATTGTTGTTATCCTGCTGGCGGCATCCCTGGTCGTCGCCGGACCTGCGAGCGCCGCCGACGAGATCAAAATCGCCAGCGTGAGCTGGACCGGCGTCACAGTCAAGAGCGAACTGGCCGTCAACATCCTGAAAAGCCTGGGCTATGACGCCTCCTACATGATGGTGTCCGTGCCCATCGTCTACAAGGCCCTGTCCATGGGAGAAGCCGACTTTTTCCTCGGGAACTGGATGCCCTCCATGGCCAACATCGCCACCCAGTTCTTCGAGGACGGCAGCGTGATCAAATATGTGGCCAGCATGCCCGGCGCCAAGTACACCCTGGCCGTGCCGACCTACGTCTATGAGGCCGGACTCCAGGATTTTTCCGACATCGCCAAATACGGCGAGAAGCTAAATTACAAGATCTACGGCATCGAAGAGGGCAACGACGGCAATCTGATCATTCAGAAGATGATGGACAACGACATGTTCGGATTGGGAAAATTCGAACTGATTCCCTCCAGCGAGGTCGCCATGCTGTCCGAGGTTCAGTCGTTTATGCGCGAAGGAAAATGGGTCGTCTTCCTCGGCTGGGCGCCCCATTACATGAACGAGATCCTCGACATGAAGTACCTGTCCGGCAGCACCGCCGAAACCTTCGGGGAAAACGACGGCACCGCGACGATCTACACCAACACCCGGAAAGGATTTGCGAAGGATTATCCCAATCTCGGCGAATTCCTGCTCAATTTCAAATTCCCCATCCCCATGATGAACCAGATCATGGCCAACCTTCACGAGGACAAGCGCCTGACCACGGAGCGGGCCGGCCTGCTGTGGATCAAGGACCATCCGGAAATCTACAGGGGATGGCTGGACGGCATCACGACCATAGACGGCAAACCCGCGCTGCCGGCGTTTGAAAAATTTCTGGCGACCGTCAAAGAATAGACAACAATTCTGCAACCTTCATGCCTCCGGGCAATCCAAAGTCCGGCCCGGAGGCATGTTCATTTCCCGACCCATCACTGGATATAAACGGCTCGATCCCATTCCTTCCTTAAAATCCTCCCGTTTTGTTCACGCCCGATCAATCCCGTTGATTTTGGCGCTTCCTTTTGTTATCAATGGGTTTTCTGTGGACTTTCCGTGGATTTTCCGTCGATTTTAGCACAGGGGAAGGGATTGATGAGGAATCAGATTTAGATCGCCATGGGATACAGCGAACATCAGGATTCGGATATACTGGCTTTCCTCGGCATGGCGGTGGTTGTGGTCGTTTTCGTGCTCTACCTCCTGAAAAATAAGCATTCAGGGGCATCGACCCGTCTCCGGGACGCCGGCCCCGCGCCGATGTCCGGTCGCGGCAGTGCCGTGGTGACCGATCAACCGACGGATGACGGCGCCGCCGAGGCGCGCGATCCCACCCCGGACAGCCGCCCCCACGCCAATACGTTTGCAGAGGAGATCAAGGGCATCTTCGTGATGGTCACATCCGGCGCGCCGCAGACCCAGATGGTGGCCATGTCCCTGGCCAATCAGGTGCTGGGTAAAGGCCGGTCCGTGCGGGTGCTCCTGTGCGACGCCGGGGGCGACCTGGCGCTTCACGGTTCAAAGGACGTCATTTTGAAGCCGCTGGACAAATCGCCCAAAATGCTCATGAAAAATCTGATCAACAACGGCGTGAAGGTGGAGGTCTGCCCCTTTTACCTGGCCAACAACGGCAAATCGACCCTGGAACTTATCGACGGAGTGGGCCAGGCGGCGCCGCCCGACGTGGCGGACGGCATGCTGGCCCCGGGCATCAAACTGTTTACATTCTAAGAGCGTCCCCCCCCCCCAATTGGAAAGGCGTCCATCATGACGATTTTCGATCATATTCCCGCCGTACTCCGCGTCCTCCTGATCTTCTGCGTCGTTTTGGCGGCCATGAGAAAAAAGGTGAGTCTGGGCAACTCGTTCATGCTGGGCGCGGCCCTGCTGGGACTCATTTTCGGGCTCGGCCCCGTCGGCATCGTCCGGTCCGCCGTCCTCTCCCTGATCCAGCCCAAGACCCTGGCGCTCTCCGGCGTGGTCTGCCTCATCCTGGTGCTGAGCCACAGCCTGGAAGCGGCGGGGCAGATGCAGCGGCTCCTGGACCGGTTTCGGGGACTGATCCGTAACCCCGGCCTCAACCTCGTCCTCTTTCCGGCTCTCATCGGCCTGCTCCCCATGCCGGGCGGCGCCATTTTTTCAGCGCCCATGGTGAAACACCTGGGGGAGCGGCGGGGATTGTCCGCGGCCCAGCTCAGCTACACCAACTACTGGTTTCGCCACATCTGGGAATACTGGTGGCCGCTTTACCCCGGCGTGTTGCTGACCACGGCCATGGCGGGACTGGACATATGGGTCTTCATCCTGTTTCTCTTTCCCCTGACCCTGGTGGCGGCGACCGCCGGATTCTGGCCCCTCAGGGGACACCTGGGGGGTCCGATCGAACTCAATGGATCGCGGCGCTCCCAAACCAAAGCCTTTTTCCGGGAACTCACCCCGGTGTTGATCGCCATCGGTTTCGGGCTGGCCTTCGGATCCCTTTTTTCCTTCCTGCTGAAGGGAAACGGGGCGTCGGTGGCCAAGGAACTGGGGCTGATTCTGGCCCTGACGATGGCCGTGGGGTGGGTCTGGCGGATCAACCGATTCTCCGGGGGGCAAAAAAAGGCGATTCTCCTTAAACCGGAGCTGCTCCGGATGTTCTACATGATCGCCTCGATTCTCATCTTCAAGGGGATGCTGGAGGACAGTCAAGCCGTCACGGCGGTGAGCGAGGAGTTCGTTCGGTGGAACATACCGCTGATGCCCATCGCCGTTTTGCTGCCGTTTCTGGTGGGGACGGTGGTGGGGATCACCATCGCCTTCGTGGGCACGACGTTTCCCATCCTGATTTCATTAATCGGAACCTTCGGGGAAAACCAGTACATCCTCCCCTACATGATGCTGGCCCTGGCATGCGGGTTCGTGGGCGTGCTCTTTTCGCCCCTTCATCTCTGCCTTCTGCTCACCAATGAATATTTCCAAACCAGTCTCGGCCCGGTCTATCGGCAGCTCCTGGTTCCCTGCGCGGCGCTGATGTCGTGCAGCATCCTCTATTTTTTCTTTCTGCGCGGCCTGGTCTTCTAAGATCGGCCCTCGACCACATCCCGCATGGTCTGGAGCCAGGCGGCCACCTGTGTGAAGACGAGGAATTTGCCGTAGACCTTCCGCTGGGCGTTTTTGGCCAGCCGTTCCCGGTGCAGGGGACTCTGGAGGATCGATTCAAGCTGATCCGCCATGCCGTCGACGTCTTCGACGTGATGGTTGATGCAGCCGTCCACATCGTCGTCGATCTGCTCCCGCAGGCCGGTGGCGTCGGAGGCCAGCACCGGTTTTCGCTTCCACATGGCTTCGGTGGCGGTGAGACCGAACCCTTCCTGGAGGGAGTTCTGGACCACCAGGGAGGAGGCCCGCTGGAGCACGTTCACGATCAGTGCGTTCTCCTTGCGCGACGCCATGGGCAGCGCCAGAATCGCGATATCCCGCTGGAGCGGCTCCGAAAGGGATGTATAAACGTCCTTCAGTTCCTCCACCACTTCGATGCCCTCGGGATCATCCTGGATGGAATCCGGATCGGGTCCGGCCAGGACCAGGCGGACAATATCCATCCGTCGTTTGTGCCGGTCGCTTTCCCATTCGCTTTCAGGACGCTCTCCGGCCCGCCGCTTCATCTCCGCGAACCCTTGCAGGAGGGGCAAAAATCCTTTGAGCCGGTCCCACCGGGAGACCTGGGTGACGATGGGGCGGTACATCAACCCGATCTCGTGGGAATTAATGGCCGGGGCGAAGCTTCCATCCGTATCCATACGCTGGACCGGGTGGTCGAAGAGCGGGGTCAGCACCGGCTGGTGGGCCTTGGCGAGCCGGGAATTGCACAATATCCCGGTCATTTTGACCGGCTCCAGATCCCGGTTCTTGTGGTTCAGAGGGTCGATGGCCGGGTGGATGATGCGGAACTTCTCATGGAGATATCCGGGCACATATTCAGTCGCCGTGAAAACGGTCTGTTCGTACCGGTCGGCGTAGGGGGCGAGGAATTCCCATGCGTGGCGGGTCCGGTCGGTGTCCGCCGCCACCCCGATATGGCACCGCCAGATGGCGTGGATGTCCATTTCAGCCTTGAGCATGTGACCCAGGGCCATGGGCTGGGGGTCATGGACTACGAGAACGTCGCCCGGCTTCAAGTGCGGCTTGAGGGCGTCGGCGTTCTTCCGGTTGACCGATTCGTAGATCTCCCGCTCCTTTTCGCCCAGATTTATTTTTCCCGAATCGTGGATGAGGTTGTGGATATTTTTGGTCAGGGAGAAAAACGCTTTCTGATCGGCGCCGATCACCGCCCACCGGACGTCGAGTCCCAGATCGCAACACAGGGAGATCAACTTGGGAAGCATCTCGGCGACCCCGCCCCCCTGGGCCGTGGAATTGATCATCCAGATCGTCCGCCCCTTTAGAGAAGGAACTAGAGCCCCCGCTTTTTCTTTCAGTTCGCTTACGGCTTTGGATAGAAAGGTGACTTTCCCATAATCTTCCAGCCGAATACTTTCATTGACCTCAACAAAATCGATCATAATGATGCGCTCCCCTCGGTTGCACTTTCCCACTCGAATCGAACGATGTTCCGTTCGGCCCGGTCGAATTCGATGCCGATGAGATAGATGTCGGCGCTCTCCGCGCGGTATTTGTCGGCATACCCCTTTTGTCGAATCTGTTCCAGGGCGGTTCCTGGCGTCTTGTCGATGTCCAATACCTTGAATTCAAAGATGAAGACCCGGTCTTCCAGCTTAACGGTCATGTCGATGCGGCCGTGACTGGTCGTGTGCTCGGGGGTGACATCCAGGCCCAGCGCGGCGAAATAGCAGTAAAAAATCGAGGCGTAATAGCCTTCGTATTCGGACAGCTTGTTTTTGCGATACCAGTCGTGGGGAATGGCGGCGAAAAGGGAGTGGAACACGTTTTTGACGCCGTCGAAATCGGCGGACAAAAGAGACTGGAACAGATCGATTTTTCCGTTCTCGTAAACTGATCGATGGGCCACCAGGTAAGACGAAATGCTGTCGGCGAAGCTCATTTTGACTTCAAGATTCGGATAATCCAACCGATACAGCGTCATGGCGCCGAGCCGTTTTTTTTCCTGAATGGTCAGATAACCGGTCTGAAACATCAGGGTTTCGATGTCAATGGCATCGATATCGAAACTGCCCAGAAGGCGTTCCGTGGCCATGACGTCCTGGAGTTTCGGGACGAGGTATTCCCGATCGAGGATCATCTTGACTAAAAATCCCGGCGTGCCGGTTTCGAACCAGTAATTGCGAAATTCGCCTTGCCGCAAGTAATTGAGGATGCTGAACGGATTGTAAACCTTTTCCCCCAGCCAAGAATATCCGTTGTACCAGAGACGAATATCTTCAAGGGGTTTGTCTTTCAAATGGTCGTCGAACACTTCGGTCATTTCCGGTTCGGTATAACCGCAAATAGTGGCATATTCGGCGTCCAGGGTGATGTCGGTGAGGTTGTTGAGTCCTGAAAAGATGCTGACTTTGGAGAACTTGGAGACGCCGGTGAGAAAGGCGAACTGGACCGAGGCGTCGCTGTCCTTGATCACCGAATAGAGGTTCTTGAGTCCTTCACGGACCTCCATCGCCGCGGCGGCGTCGGTGATATTGTCGAGAATGGGCTTGTCGTATTCGTCAACCAGAATGACGGCCCGCAAGCCGTATTTGTCCGCGCTGTTCCGGATCAGCTCGCCGAAACATCCCGGAATGTCGCCGGCATCCCTGCAATGGACCCCGAGGCGCTTCTGGTTGCGGTAAAGGATCTCAATGATCCGGCGGTCCAGCTCTTCCCGGCTTCTGACTACTCCGCTTCCGAAGGAGATGTGGATGACCGGGAACCGCTTTTCCCAATCCCAGTGATCCTTCAGCCATAGATCTTTGAACAGCTCCCGGTTGCCCTCGAACGCCTCTTTCAGGGTGTCGATGAACAGGGACTTGCCGAAGCGTCTGGGGCGGGAGAGGAAATAGTATGAACCGTTTTCCTTCAATTCATGAACGAATCGGGATTTATCTACATACGCAAAATCCCCGCTAATGATCTTGCTGAGTGTGCTGATGCCAATGGGTAGTTTTTTCATCCGTCGCTCCCTACACCGCCCGCAACAGCGTCTCTTTCAACTCCGCCTCGCACTGGAGCAGCCGTTGTTCCGCCTCGGCCCGGCGTTGCTTGCCCTCCTCGGCGATCTCGATGCTCTCTTCGATGGACTCGATGAGGCTCTGGTTGGCCCGTTCGATGCTTTCGATGCTGAAGACGCCCCGCTCTACCTCGGTCCGCACCTCCCGGTTGGCCTGGGCCAGGTTTTCGGCGTTGGCTTCCAGGAGTTCGTTGGTGAGGTCGCCGGTGGCCTTGAGAGCCCCGGCCGCCTTTTTGGTCCGGAAGATGGTCACGGCCTGGGCGAGTTGGGTTTTCCAGAGGGGGATGGTGTTGAGCACGGCGCTCTGGATCTTGCTCACCAGGCTCTTGTCCAGTTCCTGTGTCATCCGGAGGGAGGGCAGGTTCTGCATGACCACCTGGCGGGTGAGCATCAGGTCGTGGACTTTCCGCTCCAGGTCGTCCCGGGCCGTCTGGAAATCCCGCAGGGTCTGGGCGTCGATGGGGCTTTCGGTCTCTTCGGCCTTCATCCGGGCTGCGGGAATCTCTTCGCCGTCCACCTTTTCCAATCGCATTTTGCCCGCCGCGATGTAGAACTCCAGATCGTGGAAATACGCAAGGGTCGATTCGTAAAGCCGGTCGAGCAGGGTCACGTCCCGGAGCAGCTTCCGGCGCTGCTCTTCGAGTTCTTTTTCGATCCGCCGGATCTGGCTTTCCACGGTCTCGTACTGCTGCATGAACCGGACGATGGGGCTTAGTTTGCCGAACATCCGTGCGAAAAACCCCGGTTCCTTCCCAGTTTTGAGGTCCGACGTCTCGATGCCCCGGATCTGGACCATCATGGTGTTGAGGGCCTCTCCGGCCGGACCGGTGTCCTTGTTCCGGACGCCTTTGAGCATCTCCTCGTTGACCTGGCGGACCTCCCGCTGGGGCTCGATGCCGAAAGCAAGAATCGACGCGCTGTCGGACAAATCGATGGCCGACATGAGGGATTCGACCCGTTCCCTCTGCTCCGCGGTGAGGCGGTCCAGGGGGGCGATCCCGCCGTCCGTCCTGACCAGATCGGCCCCGTCCGAGGCTTTCGCGCCTGTTACCGGTTCCAGTTCGGTGAGTGTCGTTTCGTTTTCCATTCGCTGGCCTCGCTGTTGAGGGTCACAAGCCTTCGCTTTTCATCATCCGCCGGAGCACGTCCAGATCCACGTCCAGGGAAAGGGCTTCGTTGTCCAGGTTCCGCTGGTACTGCCGTTCGAAGACGTCCTCGATCTCCGCCAAAGTCGTTTCCGATTTGTCCAGGACGGCCTGGACCTTCTCGCCGCCTTCCTTCCGGCGGAGTTCCCGGTATTGTCGCACGATCTCCACGGTGGCGTCCAGATAATGGTGGAGGAAGTTCCAGGAGCGGTGGACGTCATCGGGGTCTTCACGGAAACCGGCGATGATCCGTTCCGCGGACCGGGCGATTCGTTCGATCCGGTCGTGGGGCGCGCCCGGCAGATCGGCGTTGATCTCCCGGATGGCGGCGATCTTGGCGTTGCCGGTTTCGATCAGTTCGGCCAGTTCCGCGCCGTCCATGCCGATCTCGACGGCGATGTGGGCCAATTCGTCGGCCAGATGTCTGGGTTTGGGCAGAAGGAGCAGGATGCCGACGTAGCCCAGAGCCGCCAGGACCAAGGACAGGGTGAATTCCCCCACGATCAGCCGCCGGGGAAAGACGAGGCCGTAATGGAACAGCAGGAACAAACCGGCGCTCAGGACGCCCGCCAGCAGGGGCGGTCCCCAATCTTTTTTTGGGTGGTTTCCAGGGCGGAAACCGGCACGCGGGGCGGCGGTCATTTGCCCGTCATCCAATACGTCACCTTATCGGTGTTCGCCTTGACCCAGGCCAGGATGGCGTCCCGGTGGGAGGTTCTCCGGGCCTCGGCCATGATCGTCTCCAGCTCGTCCAGGGTGAAGCGCATCCGGCTGAAAAAGGCGGCCGCCCTGGGGTGCTCCTCCTTGAACCCCTTGCGGGCCATGGCGTGGACCGATTCGGCCCCGGCGAAAATCCCCTTGGGGTCCTCCAGATAGCGGAGCGGGTAGGCGGCGAACTTCCAGTGGGGACGCCAGCCCGTGGCCACGATGTACCCCTTTTTTTCCACCGCTTTGCCGATGGCCATGGCCATGGCCGGACCGCTGGAGACCAAAAGCTCGTAATCGAGGCCGTAGGCCGTCAGGGCCTTCCGGCTCAGGGCCATGATCCCGGCGCCGGCGCCGATGCCCTGGATCTTGCCGTTAAGCTCGGCCCGAACCGCAGGCTTGGCCAGATCCGGAATGGCATTGAGCGCTTCCTTGGGGATGTAGTCGGGGATCACCCATCCGAGGTTTGCGCCCTCGTAAAGGGTTCCCAGATCGACGAGATCGTCGCCGTACCGGCGCAGGTAATCTTCGTGGGTCTTGGGCTGCCAGGACATGAGCATCACGTCCAGATCGCCGTTGGCCACGCCCCGGTACTGGACGGAGATGTCCGACAGCGTCAATTCCACGTCGAAGTTCATGCCCTTGGTAAGAACCATGGCCGCCATTTTGGAGATCACCTCGGCGTCGGCCCAGGCCGTCCAGCCGATGATGATGTCCGGCTTTCGCTGCCACTGGCTGGCGCGGGCGGAAGAAGGCGGGATGGACAGGCAGACGGCGACGACGAGAACGATGGCGATGGCTCGCGGGACGGGGTTAATCCGCATGGTTTCCGAACTCCTTTATGGTATCGAATTGTTGGGATTCGGCCAGGACCCGCTGCAAACCGCTGGACAGCTCCTCGGGGTTTTTGGCGCTCTGGTACATGGTGCGGCCCGGCTGGTGAAGGGCGGATTCCTCGATGCAGAAACCGATGGTGTAGACGAGGACCGGGTTGGCGGGATTGCCCAGGATGGCGTCCACCACCGGCCGGGGGTCCTGGCCTTCGCTGTGCATCCCGTCGGTGATGACCACGATCCGGTAATCGCCGTATCCCTGCTGGTACCGGGCCCGGCGTTCCAGTTCCCGGTGGGCCAGGGACACGGCGTCATGGAGCGGGGTCTTGCCCGACGGACGGGTGTCGGCCACCGCCCGGACGAACGTCTCCCGGTTGTTCACGCCCAGGGGCACCTTGAGGGAAACGTCCCCGCCGGAAAAGACCACCAGACCGATGTTGGCCGTCCGCGGCACGCTCTGGAGCCACGCCGCCAGCGCGGCCCGGGCCGCGTCCGCCTTGCTGCCGTACCGGCCGGCGCAATCCGGGTCTTTCATGGAGCCGCTCATGTCCAGCACCGCCAGGTAATTGGCCCGGGTGGGGACGGGGTCGAGCTGGAGGATTTCCTTGTCCGCCGGGGACGGCCAGGTAGCGGCCTTGACTTCGGCGATTGCGGCAATGTCCGTCCTCCGGGCCGGGATTTCAGGGGCGGCTGGTTTTTCCGCGACGTTGGGCGGTTCCTCCTCCCCGCAGCCTGTGACAAAAAAGGCGAGGGACGCGAGGAGCGTGAGAAAAATAATGCGTTTCATCCGGTTCTCCTGATGTGATTTATGAGCGTCGCCGCTTCATCAAAACACGCCATTAACATTTCCAATTCAAGCAGTCCAATCAACCTGGGACCGTCTTTTGCTTTTGAATATCTTTTACCGATTTTTCGTTCTTTGCCGCCCCTTCTTTTGACAACGTCAAAATATTGCCGCAACAAGGTGTTCAGTTTTTCGCCCGGCTTGCTAATCCGCTCTGGATGCTTTCCTTTCAGCAAAGGATTGTCACTGACATCCTGATCGGTTTTTTTGCGCGTCAATCCTTCGTTTTTTCCAAATTGTTCAATTTTGTCCGGCTGAGACAATATCCAGGCTTCCATCTCCTGGATCATAAAGAAAATCTTCGCTGCGTCGGAAGGCGTGTAATGATGCAGACGTTCGCCGCGTTTTTCCTTGGGCGCGTCCAAATCAATCAAAAGAACGGCATTGAGTTTATGTGATTTTATTCGATCCAACATGTTCCGTGTATGGGTTATGGATCCAAAGGGCTGAATTGCAATATTAAATTTCGAAACCGACAATTTTTGCGAAAATAATTTGTGAAAATTTTCACGAAAGACGGCGCTGCCGTCAACGGTCGACGCGGACTGATCGTTCGTTGGACTTCCTTCCACATAAATTGTTATATCTACCATCTTTTGCCGCCTATCAAACCTTGCAGCCAGGCCTGACCGACAAGGAAATCTCCGATCCATCTGTCGAATTCATCAGGCGATTTAACATCCACCTCTGTTTGATTCCGAAGATTTTTTTCAAATATCAGAACGTCGTCTATGTCAAAAGCGTTGAGAAGCAGCGGCGAATGGGTGGCGATGAACAGTTGGGTTCTTTCAGCCGCATGTTTTATCGCATCCGAAATGGCGTTGATCATGTCGGGATGAAGGCTTGTTTCAGGCTCGTCGATGCAAGCGAGACCCCCTCTTTCCGGATTGAACAGAATGGACAGCAACAGCATGAATCGGAGCGTTCCGTCTGAAATATGATCAATGGAAACAGATTTCGCAAGATGTTTTTCACGAAGCACCAAGTACAATTTTGGGCCAAGAAACGCAAAATTGATGTCTTTGAATTGCGGATTGATTTTTTTGATCGCGTCTTCGATTTCATCATAATGAATAGAATGATTGTTTTTAATATAATTCAGTATCGGGGCAAGATTGCGACCATCCGGCAACAGTCTTGTTTCGGTGCCATAGGCCGAAGGCTGCCGGATGGGACTGCCGCCAGTCACGTCAAAAGAATAATGGGCGGAAAATTCCTCCAAAGCCCTTTTTATGGTGAAAAGGGGATAAAATCGGTCCGGGTCGGAAAGTTGCCGCAACACCGGCTCCGTCGATTTGAAATGGATTTGTCTGCTCTCCTGCGGATATTTCTGAATGCCGACTTTTCCGTTTTCCCGAGTGGATATCACCCCCTGGCCATTGTCCATTTCCATGTAGATGAAATCATGTTCATTGGGGTTTCCGCTCTTGGAATACAATTTTTCCTTTAAATAGTAAGAACTCCCCCCGGATTTGAAAACATATATTTCATAGATCGGATTTTCAGGAAATTGATGTCCTGATGGCCAAATTGCATCAATAATGGCCTGTTTATCGAACTCAAAGGATAATTTGACATAATCTTTGCCATTGCTGTTGAAATTGGCGACAGAATCAAATCCGCCCCATTCTTTTAAGAAAATTTTTTCCAACCCATTTCCGGCTATGCCCTCATAAAGCAGCCGGATCGCTTTTAGAAAATTCGATTTTCCACTGCCGTTAATACCCAGGAGAATATTGACGCCCGCGTTTAACATTATCGTTGTCGGAAGCCTGAAGCTGAAAAAATTTTCCAATGTTAGCTTTGAAATCATAATGATCCTCTATGACCCCGCATGAAGGATGCGTTCACCAAGTATTCGGCGGCGTAAAGACCGACGCCTCGGCTTCCACCTGGACGATCCGGAAATTGACGCGCATGTTGGAGAGCCACTCCGCTTCGGTCTGGGGCGGGCAGGGGTCGCCGCCGCACATGCCGGTTTTGGGCTCGGTGATGCCGTATCCCACGGTGACGAACTGGGATTCGTCCATGGAGACCCCCTGGTCGTCGGCGAAGTCGATGACGGCGTCCCGGACGGACATGGCCCGGTTGACGCTCAGGTTCCGGGCCGCCTGCCGGATGGAGCGCAACTGGTGCTGGGGGGCGCCCTTGGCCTTTTTCCGGAGGTAGTTGAGCGGATCGGAATGGCCCTCGATGGTCAGCACCGCCCCGCCGTAGGTCGATGTGAGTTCGATGGCCCGTTCGAACTCGTCGCGATAGCGTTCGGCGGAGAATCCCTGCTGGTTGGGCTTGAACTGGATGTTGAAGGAAAAGAGCGTCTCCTTTTCCAGGTCGCCGCTCTTTTTAAGATCCTCCACGACCTTGCTGGCCCGGCTCTCGTCGAACCCGGGCAGTTCCGCGCGACGCTGATCGAAAAGGCCGCCGGCCAGGTTGCCGTAGTCCCAGTCGGCCATGTCGAAGGCGTAGGCGGACGCCATGAAGCCCCGCTCCACGAACGCGTTCTGGATTTCATTGTTGACGGCCCCAAAGCTCCGGGGGCTGGACGGGGTCGCCCAGTCGACGTTGCCCCTCATGCCGACGGTCTCCACATCGGCCCAGAGGGACTTGGCCTCCTTTGTCGCCCCCGGATCGTCCAGCAGATGCCGGGCGACCGTCTCCCAGTCCACGATCAGTTTCAGGACGTTCTCCCGGGCCTTTTCCTCGGCCTTGAACAGGGCGTCCACGAATTTCTGGAGGGTCTCCCGGTTTTCCTCGAAAAAATCCTTCCGGACCACATAGACCTCCGACAGGAGCCGGCTCGCCGATTTGGTGGACAGGAGGATATGGGCCCCTTTAACCGATCCTTCGGCGCCGGTGCCTGTCGCGCCCCCGCTGGTCAGCACCATGGCGTCCGGTTTGACCACGAAGACGGCGTCGAGGCCGTTGTCCTCCAGGAAAGCCCGGCCCGGCGTGTGGCCTTCGAAGCCGAGAAGGTCTTTCGTATAAAGGATTTCAGGAGATTGCCAGGCGCCGCCCTTTTCCGTCGCCGAGCGGCGGGCGTCGGACAGGACCCGGGTCATGTATTCCAGATGAGGACCATAAGCCTGGGTGGCGATTCGGGCGCCGCTCAGGTCTTCCGGGGTCTTGATTCGATCCCGGACCACCAGTGCGTCCGCGCCGTTGGACCAGGCGTGTTGGTAGATGGCCACCATCTTCGTGCGGGGATCGGCCTCGGTCACGTCGGCTGCCATGTTGATCATCCCCTGGGTCCCGGCCATGATCGGCATGGCGCAGGCCATGTAATCCTTCAACTGTTCGGCGATGCTGTTCTTCCGGACCAGGCGGATATTCAACCCCTGCTTTCCGAAGATGCTGTCCGGCGCCGTCTCCAGCCCATAACCGTTGCCGAACAGCGGAACGATATGGGCGCCGGAGGTTCGCATGGACACGGTCAGAGTGCCGGACGAGCGGCAGTCCTGGATTTTGGGCGAAACCTTCTCCGCCAGGGGCGGCATTTCGACGTAGTCGAAGCCGTAGGCCGCGGTGGAAAGCAGGAGGAGACAAACGATGGGGAGCACAGGGTGGACGCGCATATGGGCACTCCTTGGGGGATTATGGATTGATGGGCTTGTCATTGTTTCAGCGTGATCTCCACCCGCCGAAGCCGGCGGGTATAGGACCGGTCGCCCTCGTCGGGGAGCTGCTTCAGCGGCGCCGCGCCGCCGAGGGCGAATGTTTCGATCCGGTCCGGTTCGATGCCTTTTTGGGTCAGTTCTTCTTCTACCATTTTGGCCCGGTCCCGGCTCAGGTCGTGGTTGACCTCCGGATCGCCCCGTGTTCCGGTGTGCCCCTTGACCAGGGCCTCGTAACCGGTGTTTTCCCGCATGCGGGCGGCGACGAGATCGATGGCGCTCTCGGCCCCGGATTCCATATTCAGGCCGCTGCTGAAATGGATAGTGTAATGGCGCGGCTGCTGTTCGCGACCGATGTGGTCCAGCGTGAAGGCGATCACCGCCACGAAAAAGAGAATCGCCAGTCCTGTCCAGTTTTTCTTCGTCATAAAGTTAACCCGAAAGGGTCATGGTTCCGCGTTCTCACGCGCCTTTTCCCACTCGAACCGAACGATATTGCGTTCGGTTCGGTCAAATTCCACGCCGACGAGATAAATCCCGTCGTTTTCCAATCGATATTTATCAGCATATTTTTTCCGCCGGATCTGCTCCAGGGCGGTTCCGGGTGTTTTTTCGATGTCCACGACCTTGAATTCAAAGATGAACACCTTTCCACCCATTTTTACGGTCATGTCGATGCGGCCGCGACTGGTGCTGTCCTCGGGCGTTACATCCAGACCCAATGCCACGAAATAACAATAAAAAATCGAGGCGTAATAGCCTTCGTACCCGGCCAGGTTGTTTTTGCGATACCAGTCATGCGGAATAGCGGCGAAAAGGGATTGGAATCGCCGGCCCAAGGCGTCCAGGTCGTTTTCCTGCAGCGCCTCGTGGATTCCGAGTTGCGCATTTTCTTTCAGGACAGGATCAGGGTAGTAGCGGTTCAGGATGTAGTCCGAAAGGCTGGCTTTGACCTCCATGTTCGGATACCGCAGGGTGTAGAAAATCTTGCCGGCCACGCGCCGCTGACGCGCGATGGTCAGATAGCCGGTTTGGAACAGGAGATTTTCCGGTTCGATAAAATCGACCTCGAAGGCGCCGATGATGGATTCCGATGCCTCGATCCGCTCGATCGCGGGGATATAATAATGCTTTTTCTTGAACAATTCTATCAGAAAGGTGGGGGTGCCGGTTTCAAACCAGTAATTGCGAAGTTCTCCTTTTTGGAGATAGTTCAGGATGCTGAACGGATTGTAAACGGTCTCTCCCAGCCATGCATACCCGTTGTACCATTGACGAACGTCTTCCAGGGGCTTGCCCTTAAGGTGATCCGCGAAGATGTCGGTCATCTCCGGTTCCGTGTATCCGCAGATCGTTGAATATGGGGCATCCAGGGTGATATCGGTCAGGTTGTTGAGCCCCGAGAAAAGGCTGACTTTGGAAAATTTGGAAACGCCGGTCAGGAAGGCGAACTCGATGTTGGCGTCCTGTCCTTTGATCACGGAATAGAGGTTTTTGAGTCCGTCCCGCATTTCCGCCGCCGTATCGGAGGCGGATATATTGTCGAGGATCGGCTTATCATATTCGTCGATCAAAATGACCGATCTTACCCCGTATTGCTCACTTGACGACTGGATAAGGTCGCTGAAAAAGCTGGATACGCTGCTCCTGTTTTGGCAATCGATTCCCAGTCTTTTCCGGTTGCTCTCAAGAATGGTCAGAATTTTTTGGTCCAAATCCCGCCTTGTTCGAAGGATTCCCTCCGCGAAGGAGATGTGGATTACCGGATGCCGTTTTTCCCAATCCCAACGCCCATCCAGCCAAAGTCCCCGGAACAGGTCCCGGTTTCCCTCGAAGGCCTCTTTAAGGGTGTCGATGAACAGGGATTTGCCGAAGCGCCTCGGCCGGGACAGGAAATAATAGGAGCCGTTTTCAACCAGTTGATGAACAAACCGGGATTTATCGACATACGCATAGCCGCCGGAAATAATCTTACTTAACGTGCTGATGCCGGTGGGCAACTTTTTCATCTTTTGGCGCTTTATGGATTAAGGTTGAAAATCAAAGAATAAATAGAAGTTACACCCCCAGATTAGGGCAAAAACCCATTTAAGTCAATTTTTTTTATCCGCCGTATCATTCTTTGGCGGTTTGATTCGGCGGACGCGAATGCCTATGGTCCTTTTGTCTGTCACAAGATCCACCCCGCACCCTAATCGACAATATCGACGCGGTTTGGGCGCATTTAGGGCGACTGCACGCGCCGGCGGGCGTCTGGGCGGTCCTGGGGAATCACGACCATTATCTCGGCTTCGGCCGCTCCCTCAATAGGATGACCCGCGGCGGCATGAGCCTGCGGCACCGTTCCATATCCATAAAGAG
>JAABTM010000361.1 GCA_011389855.1 Desulfobacteraceae bacterium | reverse complement strand
ACGTCCACGAAGGCGTCGGGGCCGAAGAGGATTCCGGCGGGATTGAGGAGAAAGAGGTCGGCGCCGAAAATATCCGAATAGAGGGCGCCGTCGATCCGGGAGACCTCGCCGCCGGTCACCCGGCCGATGACGGTCCGTATGTCGTCGGGGCCGGTGAAGGCGGCGGATTCGTCCGCCTCGATGGTGAACCGCCCGAAGCTGTGGAAAAGGTTTTCGCCGGACCGGCGGCCCATCTCCGCCGTAATCTCGTAATCCGGGCCGTCGATCTCGCCGGCCGTTCCCAGGCTGCCGTCCAGGGTGATTTCCGCCCCGACGGGCGTCGTCAGCATCAGCCAGAGGGCGGATGCCATTCCACAGCGGATAAGGTGGCGTTTCATGCTCTTTCCCCCATTTTCGGGTCGCGGGTCGTTCAGGTCTCTCCGACAACAGGTCTTATGTAGCATGCCGCACCCGTCATGGCAATGAATGATCGAACGCCGTCAACCCCTCGCGATGGGATTCGGATGATGTTGAATTCGTTTGACTTGATGTGCTGAATATTCTAGTATCCGGAAAATGTTTTGGGACTGTGGAAACGGCCCGCGCCGTCCGGAACCGGTGGAGCTGCTGGCCCCGGCCGGCGACGCCGAAAAGCTGGAAATCGCCATCCATTACGGCGCCGACGCCGTCTACCTGTCGGACGACCGGTTCAGTCTGCGGAATTTCTCCCGGAATTTCACCGTGGAAACCCTGCCCCGGGCTATCGCCTATGCCCACGAGCGGGGCGTCAAAGTCTATGTGGCCTGCAATATTTTTCCCCGGAACGACGAACTGAACCGACTGGCCGAATACCTGGAGACCCTCGGCCGGATCGGTCCCGACGGCTTGATCGTCGCCGATCCGGGCGTCATCGCCATGGCGGCGGAGATCGTCCCCCACATCCCCATCCATCTCAGCACCCAGGCCAATACCGTCAACAGCCGCGGCGCCCGCTTCTGGGAGCGGTTCGGGGTCCGTCGGATCAACGTCGCCCGGGAACTCTCCCTCCGGGAGATCCGGACCATCGCCGAAAACACCGATCTCGAGATCGAGGCCTTTGTCCACGGCGCCATGTGCATCGCCTACTCCGGCCGCTGTCTGCTCAGCTCCTTCATGGCCGGCCGCGAGAGCAACCGGGGGGAATGCTGTCAGCCCTGCCGGTTCCACTACGCCGTCATGGAGGAGACCCGTCCCGGCCGGCACTTCCCCCTCGCCGAGGACGACCGGGGCGGTTACGTGTTCAACTCCCGGGACCTGTGCATGATCGACCATCTGCCGGAGATGATCGCCGCGGGCGTCCATTCCCTCAAAATAGAAGGCCGGATGAAGGGGATCCATTATGTGGGGACGGCGGTGAAGGTCTACCGGGAAGCCCTCGACGCCCTGGAGGCCGATCCCCAGGGCTACGCCGTCTCATCCTGGTGGCGGGAGGAACTCCAAAAAATCAGCCGGCGGGATTACTGCACCGGATTCTACCTCGGCGATCCGGCGGAAGTCCGGCCCAATTACGGCGCCTGCAAGCGCGACATCCCTTTTGTCTTTGCCGGCAAGGCGCTGGCGGATTCAGAAAACGGCCGGATCGATGTGGCCGTCCGCAACCGGCTGCGACCCGGAGACCGCGCCGAAGTGCTGCCCCGAAAAGGACCGGTGCGAAGCGGGGTCGTCGAAGGGATCGAAGACGGAAACAAGGCGCCGTTGACCGTCGCCCAGCCGGGGAGCCGGGTATGGCTGATAATGGATATGGACTGCCTTGAAAACGACTTGATTCGGCGGGTGGATGTGAAATGACCGGCGCTCATGGCGCGACGCGGCATCCGCATTCCAGGAAGATATCCGCCGGCGACACCTTTCGTTCGGTCCGGTCCTTCCGCACATGGAGCACCAGCAGGGTGGTGGGATCGAACACAACGACGTCCTTTACGCCCTGGGAAATGTAGAACGGCGGCCCGATTTCCAGGTCCTTTGCTTCGAATCCCCGGCTCACGACTTCGATGACCGCTTCGGGGATCAGGGTCAGCGCCCCATCCTGTTCCGACTCGTCGGGCTCCCGGCAGAAAATCGAGATATCCGGCCGTTTCAACCCGTTGGGGAATTGGATGTAGACGTCCGAGACATGAACGCAGGCGCAGTCGGGGTCATCGCTGCTTTCAACCGCCTCGATGCTGGACCGGATCCGATCCACATGCTTCTGATGGCGATAGAGCGGTTGGAATTCCCAAAGGGGCAAACCGCCGACGATTTCAAGACGGATGCCCAGTTCGTCGGCGTGCAGTAATTTGTCATGCGGTATCATATTCCAGCGTCTCCCCTGAAAGCGAACGGATCGCGCCGATCGGCGATGGACATATCCAGACGCTTAAAACATACCACATAATGGGACGGGGTCAAAAAAGAATATCCCCTTGACAAACCGCCGCCGATCCCCTATTCCCTTAACCGAGGCGCCCAACCGGGCTTAATAGGGAATCCCGTTATAATCGGGAGCGGTCCCGCCGCTGTGATCGGGGACGACCATCGCAAGTTGCCACTGCACGGCCGAAGTCGTGTGGGAAGGCGCGATCAGTAGGATGATCCGAGAGTCAGAAGACCTGCCTCGATGCGAAAAGACGCCATTCATGCTTTGCGACGGACAAAGCGGACGGCGACACAATTGCAAGGGTCAAGTAAACCGGGTGCAGCCCTTCAAGCCACAGATGCTTGAAGGGTTTTTTTTATGACGATGTTTCCTCGAAACGCCACGCCCATCCAGCTCCTTTTCCTTTCGGCCGCATTGTTTCTCTGCGTCATCGCGAGCACCGGGATGGGGTATGTCCACGTTTCCTTTTTCGATACGGCGCGTATCCTGCTGTCCGAATTTCCGGGGATGGACGGATTTCAAACCGACATCCAGGAGTTGCAGCGGGTGGTGGTGACCGAAGTCCGTCTGCCCAGAATCCTCACATCGGCGCTGGTGGGCGCCGGGCTGGCGGTCTGCGGGGCGGTGTTCCAGGGCATCCTCCGGAACCCGCTGGCGGACCCTTACACCCTCGGGGTGTCGGCCGGCGCCGCCTTCGGGGCCTCCATCGCCCTGCTCTTTCCGCTGGGCATCGCCAATGTCTATTCGGTGCCGCTCCTGGCCTTCCTGGGCGGCGCGGGAACCCTGATTTTCGTGATCTACCTGTCGGCCTCGGGCGGGGGGATCTCGTCCAACAACCTGATCCTGTCCGGGATCATCGTGGCGGCCATCCTCTCGGCCGGCATCAGCTTTCTCAAATACGTGGCGGACGAACAGGTGTCGGTGATCATCTTCTGGCTCATGGGCAGTTTCGCCTCCCGGACCTGGGCGGATGTGTTGCTGACCCTCGGGGCCGTCTGCGCCGGATTTTCGGTCTTCCTGTTTTACGCCCGGGACCTGAACCTCATGTCCCTGGGCAGCCGGACGGCGGCGTCGCTGGGCGTGGAGACCGGGCGGACCCTGCTCGTCCTGCTGATCACCGCGTCGCTGGTGACGGCGATCTGCGTGTCGGTATCCGGGATCATCGGATTCGTCGGACTCCTGGTTCCCCACATGATGCGGGGGTTCACCGGCCCGGACAACCGGCGGCTGCTGCCGGTGGCCCTCCTGGCCGGGGCCATCCTGTTGCTCGTGGCCGACACCATCACCCGGGCCGTGCTGCCGGTGGAGGTGCCCATCGGCGTGCTCACCGCCCTCATCGGCGGGCCGTTTTTCTGCTACATCTTCCGCAAACGCCAGATGGCGCGGTCGGGGTTTTAGTAATGGGATTCCACCTGGAAAACGTCTCGTTCTTCTACGGAGACAAGCCGGTCATCCGGGACTTGTCGACCGATTTGTCGCCCGGCCGGTTCTATACCATAGTGGGACCGAACGGATCCGGCAAAACCACCCTCCTCGACCTGATTTCCGGGCATAGCCGCCCCCACGCCGGGACCATCCGGTATAAGGGAGAACCCATCGACCGGTATTCCCGGAAGGACCTTTCCCGGGAAATGGCCCTGGTGCCCCAGAATTACCACATCAACTTCCCGTTCACGGTGGAGGAAGTGGTCATGATGGGACGATATCCCCACATCCCCCGGTTTTCGCCGCCAGCGGCGGAGGATCTGAGCCGGGTGGAAACGGTCATGGAGCAGACGGGCATCGCCAGGATGGCGGATCGGTTTATCTCCGAACTGAGCGGCGGCGAACGTCAGCGGGTGGTCTTCGCCCGGGCCCTGGCCCAGGGAACGCCGGTGCTCATGCTCGACGAAGCCACGGCGAACCTCGACATCCGGCACATCATCCGGCTGCTCAACCTGACGGTGGAAAGCGTCCGGACCGAGCACAAGACGGTGGTCGCTGTGATGCAGGACGTCAACCTGGCGGCCATGTTCAGCGACGAACTCATGTTCATGAAAGACGGCGCCGTCGTCGCCCACGGCCCCGTGGATGCGGTTCTGACCTCCGATATTATCAGGGAGGTTTTTTCCGTTTCCGCCCAAGTCTATTTTGAACCATATACCGACGCCCGGCAAGTGGCGTACAAGCGATAACGGAATGGGAATGGATTTCATGCGGACCTTGTCTTGGACCCTGCCGGCTTTTATCATGGCCCTCGTTCTGATGGGACCCGAGGATGGTTCGGCCTACACCGGCGCCTTCGACATCATTGACGACCGGACCATCGTCGATCAGAACGGCCGCGCTATCCGCGTGGAAAGACCTTTTGATCGGATCATCTCACTGTACGGCGCCCACACCGAAAACCTGTTCGCCCTGGGCGCGGGCGAGGCCGTCATCGGGGTCTCCCGGAGCGAATCCTATCCGCCGGCGGCGCTGGAAAAGCCGC
>JAABTM010000085.1 GCA_011389855.1 Desulfobacteraceae bacterium | reverse complement strand
ATCACGATTGTGCCCGTGACCGTTTTCCAGTTATTATACTCAAAAATATGGAGCGGGGGAATAGCAACGGAGGATTCTAAATGCGGAAAGACGATGTGCGCGGGGTTAAAGAAAAAAAGGCTTACAGCCTGTTAGCCGTAAGCCCTTGTTTTCCGAAGTGCCGAGGGACGGAATCGAACCGCCGACACGGGGATTTTCAGTCCCCTGCTCTACCGACTGAGCTACCTCGGCTCAAAGTCGAAACCGTCTTGTATCCAATCGGGCCGACGATGTCAAGGTGTTTTTTGCCTCATATCGCCAAAAAGAAATTGGACGAGGGCGGCGGCGGCAAGGGCGGCGGTTTCCGCCCTTAAAATCCGGGGTCCTAGTGATCCGCAGGGGATGTTGAATGCCCTGGCCTGTTCCATTTCCGATTCGGTGAATCCGCCCTCCGGGCCGAGGATGATGAGCAGGGTCTCCGGGCGCGGCATCGACTCCCGGAGGGACAGCAGGTCGATCGGCGCTCTTTCGGACTCATAAAAAATCAGGCTCAGATCGGTATCGGCCGTCAATTTGAGGATATCGTCGAAGCCCACGACGCCGCCGATCTCCGGCATTCGGTTCCGGCGGCACTGCTTCAGGGCTTCCCTGGCGATGGTTTCCCATCGGGCGCGTTTTTTATCGGCCCGCCTGGGATCCGGGCTGGAAACTGATCGTTCGGCGATGAAAGGGGCCCAGCGGGCGATGCCCAACTCGGTGATCTGGCGGACAAGGGTGTCCATCTTTCCGGATTTGAGCAGGGCCTGGGCCAGGGTGATCTTCACGGATCGGTCCGGCGCGGGGGGCATCGCAGGGCCGGGGGAGATGGCCACGCCGTCGGCTGAAATGGCGTTGATGACGGCTTCATGGGCGTTGCCCCGTCCGTCGAAAACGACGATGGTCTGGCCCGGCTTGAGCCGGAGCACGTTTTTGATGTGGTTGGCGTCGGGGCCGGAGATGATCGGTTCAGGTGTTTTCAGCGCTTCCGGGGGGAGATAGAACCTGCGCATCGCGGTTCACCGGTGTTCGTGGGGGTGGGCCCCATGCGGATGGGCATGGACGTGCCGGTGGAGGCGCACTTTTTCTTCCGTGTAGAGCCGGCCCTTTTCCATGGCGTAAACTTTGTCTGTGATTTCGGCCAGAAACGCCATGTCGTGGGAGATGATCAGGTACGAGAGGTCCAGGCCCTTCAGCACATCGATCAGACGGGTCCGGGTCTGGGCGTCGAGACCGGTGGTCGGTTCATCCAGGAGGAGCGCCCGGGGGGACATGGCGAGCACCGTGGCCAGGGAGACGAACCGTTTTTCGCCGCCGGACAGATGATGCGGAAAGCGGTCCTCGAAGCCCTCCAGGCCGAGATGGGCCAGGGTCTCCCGTGCGATGCGGATCGCCTCTTCCCGGGACGCGCCCATGTTGAGCGGGCCGAAGGCCACATCCTCCAGCACCGAGGGGCAGAAGAGCTGGTCGTCGGCATCCTGAAAAAGGAGACCGATCTGGCGGTAGATCGTCTTGAAATCCCGTGGATCTTTAAGCGGATTTCCAAAAAATGCCATGGCGCCGGAGGTCGGCTGAAGCAGACCCATGATGATGTGAAACAGGGTGGTCTTGCCGCTGCCGTTGGGGCCCAGCAGGCCGATTCGTTCTCCTTCGTAAAACGTCAGATCGATCCGATCCAGGGCGGTTTTGCCGCCGGGATAGGTGAAGGAGATTCCCTTCAGGGTTATGACAGGTTGCGGCATTTCCATTCCAGATAAACCAGACCGATCATCGCGACCGTCATGGCCGCTCCGCCGATCCAGTCGGATGGGGCGGCCCTGAACCGGTAGAGGGAATAGAATTTTCCCTGAAATCCCCGGCACTGCATGGCCCGGTGGACCCGTTGGGCCCGGTCGGCGGCCCTCAGAAAGAGCATGCCGATGAGATAGGCGTAAGTGCGGTAGGTGTGGAGGTTCGTTCCCGGCTGGAATCCCCGCAGCCGGGCCGCCCGGAGCAGCCGGCCGTATTCTTCCTCCAGCACGAAGATGTACCGGTACGTGAGCAGCAGCAGGTGGACGATCTTTTCAGGCGCCCGCAGCCGGTTGAGCGCATGCCCCAGGGTGACGAAGCTCATGGTGGCCACCCAGGCGGTGAAGGCCAACAGGATGGCATGGGATTTGAGCGTGATCCGGGCCGACAACAGCAGCCCCTCCCGGGTGGCGGGGAGCGGTCCGATGGTGTAAAGCGTTTCCCCTTTGTGGGTGAGGGGCAGCACCAGCCAGAGCAGCAGCAGAAAACCCCAGAGGGGCAGCAGCCGCCGAACCAGCAGGCCCATGTCCAGCCGGGCCGCGGCGACCAGAATCACCGAAAACGCCAGGCCGCCGGCCAGGGTTGGAATGCCGTTGGAGAGCGCCGCCAAAAAGGAAAAGACCGTCGCCAGCACCACCCGCGGCCGGGGGTCCATCCGGTGGATGGGCGACCGGCCCACCGCAAAGGGTTCGGCGATCATCAGGCCTCGTCTCCGGGGCCCTTGTCTCCCGGGTCCATGCTTCCGGACGCCGGTTTCTTGCGGGACGCGACATAGGCGGCCACCCCGACGAGGCCGAAGATGTAGCCGATCCCGCCGAAGATCTCCGTGGCGCTCACCGCCCGGCGCTCATCCGCCAGCATCCGGATGACCGGTTTCAGCTTTTTGTCCAGGGCCTTTTCCACCGCCGCCTGGATCTCCCCGGGCGCGACGGCGGCCGACTGCTTCGGCGCCGGCGGCAAGGAAGACGCTTCGGCGGGCTTGGCCGGCGCCCCGCGGGCAACAAGTGGGGCGGTCTCCGCCGGCGTTTCAGGAAGGTTCTCCGAGACCGCCTCGATCTCATCGGCCCGGATGGTCCAATCGCCTTGGTGGCCCATGCCGGCGGAGACCACCACTTTAAGGTCGGATTTCCGGGGAATCTGGAAAGAAAAGGTTCCCTGGTCGTCGGTTTCCCCGGTGATCAGCGTATTCCCGCCGGAATCTGTGACGATGACTTCGCCGCCCATGACGGGTTTCCCGCCCGAGAATTTGCCCTCGACGTGGGCGACGTCGCCTTCCACCCATGCGAAGACCGACAGCCGGTGGGCCCGGGCCGCGCAGGGCGTCAGCAGCAGAAGCGCCATGACGATGACGATCTTGCGGTGTAATGTCGACATGTCGTTTCCTTCTTTCATCCCGAAGGCGGCGCCGATCCCGGCAGAAGGGAAGGGCGGACCCGCCTGAGAAAGGACACGCAGAAGGCCGCGATAATGCCTTCGATGATCATGACCGGTATGTTGGCGGCGACGACGGCATAGGAGACCTCCAGGAAGCTTTCCTGGGTGAAGATCAGGCTCGCCGCCATGACCGCCGCCGACAACAGGACGGACAGAGCGCCGCAGCCGAAGGCGGCCCCCAGGGCGACGGCCGGTCCTTTCCGGATCAGCGGGCTGAACAGATGGTAGACCACCACGGCCGGCAGGGCCATGATCACCGTGTTGACCCCCAGGGTGGTGATGCCGCCGAACTGGAAGAGCATGGCCTGAAGAAGCAGGGCCACCAGGATGGCGGGGAAGGCGGCCCATCCCAGCAAGAGGCCCACGATCCCGTTCAGGATCAGGTGGACGCTGGACGGCCCGACGGGCACATGGACAAGAGATGCCACGAAAAAGGAGGCCGACAGGATGCCCGTATGGGCGATCCGGTCATAGTCCAGGCGCTTCATCCCCACGGCGGTTCCCGCCGCCGCCAGCGCCATTCCCGAGACCAGCGCCGGCCCCGACAGCACGCCTTCGGAAATATGCATCGGGCCGTCCTACCGCTTTCCCCATTCGTGGAACTTCACCCAGATCACCGCGCCCAGTTCCACATCCTTGTCCTCGCCGTCGTGCTCCAACGTGTAATCTGCGGAGTTGAGGGCCGCGAACCCCCACCAGCCCGCGACGGGGGCGGCGTAGCTGAAAACGCCGTCGGCGTCCGCTTTGATCGTCTGGGTAATCATATAGTCCGTCGGCGCCGCGGCGGCGTTGTCCCCGTTGAAATACTCCACCTCGACTTCCGCGTAAGGCACGGGCTCGCCGTTCAATTTCACGATCCCCTGGAACACGTTGCCGGCGTACTGGCCATAGGGTTTGGCGAGGGGGACGATCTCGGTTTCAAGGCCCAGTTCCTCGTCCCACCCCTCGTCTACGCCGAATGCCGTCGCCACGGCCTGGGTATGATGGATGATGAAGCAGTCCTCGGCCGGCTCCCAGTAGGGCGTGGGCGTCATAAAAAATTTATAGACGCCGGGGCGTTTGATCTTGTAGTCCGCCTTCCATGCGGCGCGGCCCATCACCTGGGTCTTTTCGAGATCGCCCAGCAGGTCTTCTTTTTGTCCGTTGGCCATGACCCCGAAGACCTTGGGTTTTTCCATGTCCATGCCGATCATTTCAAAGGGATGGGAAAAGGAGAGGGTCAGGTCGACGGATCGCTTGTCCGATTCCATGACCATGCTGTCGGACGGGATCACCATGCCGAAGTGGGCATGGGCGACGCCCGCGAGAAGAACGCCAATGACCGTCAAACACAGTGCGCGAAAGCCTCTTTGCATGATTTCCTCCATTTGGCAAAAAAAAACCACGAACGTGTTCCGCATCTTCCTGATGCGGGCTTCCTTCGTGGCGGCGATGGGGTTTCTAAACAGAAACGAAAAAGGGCGGCCGGCTTCCTGCCGGTCATTGGTGGGGACTGTATAACGGAAAAAGGGGAGGGCGTCAACAGCTAAAAGAAGGGCCTTGACAAACCCGCTCAAAATACTAACAATCTTCTTTTACGCAAGGGCAACCTTTATAAAAAGGTCAATATCTATCCCTCAGTTAAGGAGCATTGAAGATGTTTAGATCGGCAAAAAAATGGATCGTCCTGGTGCTGGCGGCCGCCTTCTGGGCCTCCGGCGGGATTTCCGCCGCACTGGCCGAACCGGTGGCTGTGGCGCCGGAGCCCGGCCATACCTTCTCCCCGGTGGTGGAAGGAACCGACGTGGTGCATGATTTCGTCATCCAGAACATGGGGAGCGATACCCTGGAGATCCAAAAAGTCAAGACCGGGTGAGGCTGCACGGCCGCATCCTACACGCGGCGGATCCCTCCCGGCGAGGAGGGACAAATCAAGATCAAGGTCAACACCCGGGGCTACGGCGGACGCACTCTCAAGAAAACCATCACGGTTTACACCAGTGATCCCGACGCCAAGACGGTCAAACTGACCATCGCGGGGCAGGTGGACAATTTCGCGTCCATTCGGCCGAGCCGGGTCCGGCTCAACGGCAAATCCGGGGACAAGATCGCGGTAAAGGTCATCATCGTCCCCGAGGAGAAGTATGATTTCAACGTCACCGGCATGCGCACCCGCCGGGAAGGGGACATCGACGTCAAGCTGGACACCATCGAAAAAGAGACCCACAAGGAGTATGTGCTGACCGTTGAAAATCAGCGACGGGGCAAAGCGCGCTACTTCAACGCCGTGGTCTTGAAGACGGACAGCAAGATCCAGCCCTCCATCACCATTCCGGTCTACGGCAACATCGCCGCCAACCCGGACGAAACGGGCAAAAACCCCTCATGACCTCCATTTCGGCGGTGGCCTTCGACTGCGACGGAGTCATGTTCGATACGGTAAAGGCGAATACGGCCTATTACAACCGGATTCTAAGCGAATTCGGCAAGCCGGATTTGACCCCTCCCCAGTTTGAATACGTTCAGATGCACACCGCGGACAAGGCCATCGCCCACCTTTTTCCATCGCCGACCGACTTCGAGGCGGCCCAGTCATTTCGGCGGAAGATGGGCTACACCCCGTTTATCCCCAAAATGGAGATGGCGGACGGCCTCCGGAACCTGCTGGACTGGCTCCGGCGGGGGTTCAGGACGGCCGTGGTCACCAACCGGTCCGACACCATGGCCCGGGTTCTGACGGAATTCGGGCTCGAGGGGGCTTTCGACCAGGTCGTGACGGCCCTGGACGTGGCCCATCCCAAGCCCCATCCCGAACCGCTCCTCAAGGCGCTGGCGGCCTTCGACATCACGCCGGACCGAATGCTCTATATCGGCGACTCGTTGCTGGATGAGCAGGCGGCCGCCGCCGCCGGGGTCCGGTTCGCCGCCTTCGGCAACGACGCGTTGAAGGCCGATTATCATGTGACCCGCATGATGGAGATCCGGTCGATCCTCAACGGTCGATAACCCCCACCGTTAGATCCGCTTGACGATGATCCAGTAGCTGTCCCCCGCCAGGGCCTTCTTCATGTGGACTTTCACCTTGGTGGGGTTCATTTTGTAATCGAAGACGTACTCGATCATGGTGTTGAGTTCTTTCTTCTTCACCCCTTCCTTGAAAACCCCGTAGAACTCGGGCCGCCGGGTGCAGGGCGCCACTTCCTGGAAAAAATTTTTGCCGATGACGTCTTCGGCTTTGCGGCCGGTGATTTTGGCTTCGGCGGTGTTGTAGGAGAGGATTTTCCCCTCCCCGTCCAGTTGAATGGCGCCGAAGGCCAGTCCGTCCAGTTCCTTGTCATCCAGTTTCGCCAGAACGTTTTCGATGTCTTCTCCGCCAAATTTCACGACATTGAGCTTATCCATTTTCCCTCCGAATCGTTATGGTAAGTAAACGACCAAAATATATTTCAAAATAAACCGCCGCTGTCAATCGGCAATCCCAGGCGTCGCCGGCCGACCCCCTGTCGATTCCCGGTTGACACAGACCGACCCGCCGTCGTAAGCCCTCATAGCGGAGAAGGAGAATCTCAAACCCATCAGCCTTTATGACACAAAATCCGGCCTGAATGACATTTATTGCTTGAAATGCGCTCTTGGTGATGATAGAGCCTTTTTCCTTTAACGCGGTGAATGACCGATCCGGCCAGGGTCGCACTTGACGGTACTTTTTGCCAAGAGGAACCCATGGAATTATTTTTCCTGTCTCTGCTGCTCATCTTCTCCGGGGGCGCGCTCGCCCTGATCCTGCAACGGTTTTTCACTCCGATGAAGGCGGCGGCGGCGTTGTTCATCGCCGCGGGCTGTCTTTTGGGGTTGATTCACGCCGGGCTCTGGATGGCCCGGTCCGGGGAGGCCGCCGCGACCGTCTATTCCATCGAATACCTCAACGCCTTCACCCTGGCGTTCCGGATCGACGGGTTGTCCGCGTTTTTCCTTATCGCCATCCATTTCGTCTCGATGCTGGCGGCCGTCTACAGCTTCCATTATATGGACCATGCTGAAAAGCCCCTGGCAACGGCCGTCAACTATTTCTTTTTCAGTCTTCTGGTCGGGTCCATGGCCCTGGTGGTGGCCGCCGACAACATGATCACCTTCATGCTCGCCTGGGAGATCATGTCCCTGTCCTCTTTTTTCCTGGTCATCCACAACCCCGACGCGGCGGAAAACCGGCGGGCCGCCTACCTCTATTTCGTCTTTTCCCATGTGGGCGCTTTGTTTATCCTCGCGGCCTTTGGGGTCATGTATGGACATGCCGGCTCCTTCGCATTCGCGGATATGTCCGCCATACCGGATTCGGTCAAAATTCTGGCCTTTATCTTCGCCTTCATCGGATTCGGCTCCAAGGCCGGCGTCTTTCCTTTCCACGTCTGGCTGCCCCACGCCCATCCGGCCGCCCCGAGCCATATTTCGGCGGTCATGTCCGGCGTCATGATCAAAACAGGCATTTACGGCATCTTGCGGATCTACGCGCTGCTGGACTGCCAAAGGCCTTTGCTGGGCGAGATCGTTCTGATCGCCGGCATCCTTTCCGGGGTTCTGGGCGTTGTTTACGCCCTGGGTCAGCACGATATCAAGCGCATGTTGGCCTACTGCAGCGTTGAAAACATCGGCATTATTCTCATGGGCATCGGCATCGGCATGATCGGCGCCGCCGCCGGAAAACCGATGATGGCCATGCTGGGGTTTGCCGGCGGGCTGCTTCATGTATTGAACCATTCCATTTTCAAATCCTTGCTGTTCATGGGGGCCGGAATGGTGCTCCGGAAGACCGGCAGACGGACCATGGACGCTCTGGGCGGTCTGATGAAGAACATGAAGGTGACCGGAACCACCTTTCTCGTGGGCTCGGTGGCCATTTCAGGGCTGCCGCCGCTCAACGGATTCGTGAGTGAGTTTCTCATCTACATCAGTGGATTCAGCGGCGCGGCGCCGGGCGGGCGGGCATTTGTTTCGTGCCTTGCGGTCATTGTGAGTCTGGCCGTCATCGGCGGATTGGCTCTGGCCCTTTTCACCAAGGTGATGGGCGTGGTCTTCCAGGGGGAACCCCGGACCGAAGCGGCCCAAGGGGTAAATGAAACGGGCGCGGCCATGCGGTTTCCCATGATGATTCTGGCCGGGGCCTGCCTGGCCATCGGCCTGTTTCCTGTAGGGTTCGTGATGATGGCGATGAAAGGCGTGTCCGCGTTGGGTCTGGGGTACGACGGTAGCGGGATGGATGTCTTCATTCAGCTTTCCGCCAACATCACCAGGGGCGGCGCTGTCTTTTTCATCGTTTTTTTCACTATTCTGGCCATGCGGACCGTTTTGTACCGGGACAAAACCGTCTCCATGGGCGGCACCTGGGGATGCGGGTTCACCCGGCCCACCCCCCGGATGCAGTACACCGCCTCTTCCTACGCCGGGTCGATTCTCGAGTTTTTCCGACCGGTGGCCCCGCTCCACGAGACCCATCCGCCCATCCGGGGCCGCTTCCCGGACCGGACCCACTACCACAGCCATGTGGACGACATCGCGGAAAAGGGGATGACTCCCGGCGTGGTTCGGCCGGTGCTCTTTTTGTTCGACAAGCTGAGATGGATCCAGCACGGCGACATCCATCTGTATATCGGCTACATTCTGCTGGCCATTGTCGCACTCCTGTTTTTCGTTTAGCGAGGATTCCATGATCAAACCCATCCTGTTCTGGCTTCTGGCGATGTTGACGGCGCCGTTCTTTTCGGCGGTGATCCTCAAGGTCAAGGCGTTTTTCGGCGGCAAAAAGGGACCGCCGATCCTGATCAACTACTACACCCTGTTCAAACTGTTTCAAAAGGGGTCGGTTTACAGCCACAGCACGACGTTCATTTTCAAGATGGGCCCCATGATTTCGCTGGGCGCCGCGGTCACGGCCCTGCTGTTTCTCCCCATCGCCGGCCAGCCGCCCATGTTCTCCTGGCACGGGGACGTCATCCTCGTGCTGTACCTACTGGGGCTGGGCCGGTTTTTCACCATCGCCGCCGCCATGGACACGGCCTCGCCCTTCGAGGGAATGGGCGCGGCCCGGGAGGCCTACTTCCCCATCATCTGCGAGGCCACCCTCTTTCTGACCCTGATCCTCTTTTTTATGCTGTCCGGGGAACTGCGGCTGTCGGCCTATTTCTTCGGCAACGAACCGCTCCAACTGTGGCGGGCCGCCGGGGCCCCGCTGCTCTTCGTGGTCATCGCGCTGTTCATCGTTCTGCTCACGGAAAACACCCGGGTGCCGGTGGACGACCCGGCCACCCACCTGGAGCTGACCATGATCCATGAAGTCATGGTACTCGACCACAGCGGGCCGGACCTTGGGATGATCGAGCTGGGGTCCTACCTCAAGCTCTTCTTCTATTCCACCATCGTGGCCCGGCTGATCTGGCCCTACGACATGGGGAACGCGTTTGTTGACGGCGCGCTCTTTGCCGTGGCCATGCTGGCGGTCTACGGCGTCGTGGGCGTCACCGAATCGGTCATGGCGCGGTACCGAATGGACAAGGTCCCCAAATTCGTCCTCACGTCGTTCGCCCTGGTCTTTTTCGCCACCATCATCACTTTGGAGTTCATGAAATGAATCAGCCGGCCGATGCGATTTTGTCCCTCGTTTTGTTGTCGATCCTGTTTTCCTTCGGCTCCAGCCGATTGCCGAGCCTGATCAAGGCCGTGGCCTTCCAGGGGATCGTGGTCTCCCTCGTGCCGCTTTTCGTCGGCCATGAGCTGACCGCCGGCGGGGTGATCTTCACCCAGGTGACCCTGCTCATCCGGGGCATCCTGATTCCGCTATGCATCTACATGGCCATCAAAAAGGTGCGAATCCGCCGGGAGGTGGAGCCCATCGTCGGCTACCACGCGTCCATGCTGGCCGGGCTGGCGCTCATCGTCGCGGCCATCGCCTTCAGCCGAAAGTTCGACCTGCCCGGCATCGGCCAGTACGCCCTGCTGCTGCCCACGGCCATCGCCCTGCTGGTGGCCGGCATGTTCCTGCTCATGGCCCGGCGAAACGCCATCGCCATGGTGCTGGGCTACATCACCATGGAAAACGGGATCTACCTGGTGGGGGCTACGTTTTCGGTCCGGGCCCAGCACATCGTGGAATTCGGCATCCTCCTGGACGTGCTGGCCGGGGTCATGATCATGGCCGTCATCCTGCAGAACATCAAGCAGACCCTGGACGACGTGGATACGGCTCTGCTGCGAACCTTAAAGGAATAGGGGACTTTTGACATGGTTGAACTCGTCTTCATCGTCCCGCTGGTCGCCGGGGCCCTGGCCTTTTTCATGCTCGGCCGATCCGGCCGGCCGCTGCTGGTCCTCACGGGCGCCGTCCACCTGGCCCTCTCGGTCTACCTGTGGGTGAAACGGCCGGAGGCCCTTTTCCCCGATTATTTCGGGGTGACGCCCGAGGGGCTGCTGTCGCTCATCGTGATTTCGCTCCTCTTTTTTCTGATCTCCATCTACACCCAGACCTACCTGGCCCGGTCGGCGATCCAGTCCGAGAACATCTTCACCGGGTCGATGCTCCTGTTCCTGTCCACCATGACCATGGTGACCCTGTCGGACCACATCATGGTGATGTGGATCGCCATCGAGGCCACGACCCTGGCCTCCGCCCCCCTGATCTACACCCACCGCTCGGCGGCTTCCCTGGAGGCCACCTGGAAATACGTCCTCATCTGCTCGGTGGGCATCGCCCTGGCCCTGCTGGGGTCGGTGCTGATCACCGTGGCCATGGACGTGGGCGGCGTAGAATCGGCCCTGTCGTTTTCAAGCCTGACCGAAAAAGCCAGGGGCCTCGATCCCACGTGGCTCAAAGTCGGGTTCGTCTTCATCCTGGTGGGATACGGCACCAAGATGGGCCTGGCCCCCATGCACACCTGGCTGCCCGACGCCCACAGCGAAGCGCCCAGCCCGGCATCGGCCCTGCTGTCGGGCGTGCTCCTCAACTGCGCCTACCTGGGGATCTTCAAGACCCACAAAATCATGGTAGCCGCCGGCCTGGGCGGGTTTTCGGGGATGATCCTCATTGTCTTCGGTCTCCTGTCCATCCTGGCCGCGGCGACCTTCATCCTGCGGCAGACGGAATACAAACGGCTCCTGGCCTATTCCAGCATCGAGAACATGGGGATCATCGCCTTCGGCACCGGCGTCGGCGGGCTGGGGGCCTACGGCGCGATCCTTTGCCTGATCCACCACAGCCTCATCAAATCGTCGCTCTTTTTGACCTCGGGCAACCTCCTGCTGGGATTCGGCGGGCGGCTGATATCGGACACCGGCAACCTCATCAAGGAGATGCCCCGGACCTTCGTGGCCTTTTTCGCCGGGTTCGCCGGCATCTCGGGGATTCCCCCCTTCGGCATCTTCATCGGCGAACTCTTCATCATACTCGGGGCCTTCAGGGCCGGCCATTACGTGGCGGTGGGACTTTTTCTTTTGAGCCTCTGCGTGATTTTCGGCGGGTTCGCCCACCACGCCATGCGGATTTCTTTCGAGGAGAGCCCCAAGACGGTTGAAATGAAAGAATCGATCACCCTGGTCTGGCCCCAGTACGGCCTGCTCCTGACCTCCCTCATCCTGTGTTTCTGGATTCCGGACACGCTCTACCAGACCATCATCCAGGCGGTGACGATCATCGGCGGAGGATTTTAATGAAGACCGCGTTCACAGAGATCACCAACGGCAAACCCACCGAAAGGGCGGCGATCCCGCACCTGCCGTTTCCCGACTTCCGGCGGGAGGCGCTCGCCATCGTCCAGGGGGGCGGCCGGGTCGTCCATTTTTTCGGCTATGAAGAAAGCGACGCCGTCAAGCTGATGGCCGTCCTCCGGGACGACGACCGGCTGCTGGCGGCCGGATGCGACGCGCCCGAGGCCTACGACGCCCTGACCCGGGAGTGCGAACCGTTCCACATGTTCGAGCGGGAGATCGCCGAGCAGTTCGGGATCCGGCCCGAGGGGCACCCGTGGCTGAAGATGGTCCGGTATCATCCCAACTACCGGTCCGCGCCCGACGTGTTCGGCAACGACTACGGCGAGGACATCCCCGGCCGCTACGACTATTATGCGGTGGACGGCGAGGAGATCCACGAGGTGGCGGTGGGTCCGGTCCACGCCGGGGTCATCGAGCCGGGCCATTTCCGGTTCAACTGCATCGGCGAGCGGGTTCTTCACCTGGAGATCCATCTCGGATACCAGCACCGATCAGTGGAGCCCCTGCTGACGGGAAACGATTACCGCCGGTGGCCCATCATCGTGGAGGGAATCGCCGGAGACACGGCCATCGGCCACGGGCTTTGCATGGCCCAGGCCGTGGAAGGCCTGACCGACCTGGAGGTGGACGCCGGGGCCCGGATCAGCCGGACCATCGCCCTGGAATTCGAGCGGATCGCCAACCATGTGGGCGATTTGGGGGCCCTGAGCGGCGACGTGGCCTTCCTGCCCCCGGCCAACTACTGCGGCCGGATGCGGGGCGATTTCCTCAATATGTCCCTCTGGATGTGCGGCAACCGGTTCGGCAAGGGGCTGGTGCGGCCCGGCGGGGTCCGGTTCCCTATGACGGACGAGGATCGGAAGGTGCTGACGGGGCGGATCGATGAACTCCAGCCCCAGGTGGCCCACGTCATCGGGCTGCTCTTCGGGACCTCCAGCGTCCGGGCCCGATTCGACGGGTGCGGGGCGGTCAGCCGGTCCGACGCCGGGCACCTCGGTCTGGTGGGGCCGGCGGGGCGGGCCTGCGGCCTTCCCTACGACGCCCGGCGGGTCTTCCCCACGGAGAACTACCGCCGCCTGAGCATCCCGGAAAACGCCGAACCCACCGGCGACGTCTACGCCCGGGCCAAGATCCGGGGCGACGAGGTGCTCCAGTCCATCGACCTGATCCGGTCCATGCTGCGCAACCCGGTGGAGACGGCGATTATCGAGGAATGGCCCAAGGATTTCGCGCCGGGGGCCGTGGTGGCCACGGTCAACGAAGCCTGGCGGGGCGAGGTCTCCCACTGTCTGATCACCGACGACGCGGGGAAGGTCGTTCGCTACAAGATCAAGGACCCCTCGTTCCACAACTGGAACGGGCTGGCCATGTCGCTCCGGGACACGGGGATCTCCGATTTTCCCCTCAACAACAAGAGCTATAACCTGTCCTACTGCGGGTTCGACCTGTAAGGGACGCTATCCACATAAGACGACACTGCGAGTGAAGGCGCCATGCTCAATACGCTGAGAAACCGTTTCGAACAGGGATACCGAACCTCCGCCTATCCCAAAGAGCCCATCGAACTGCCGGCCCGGTACCGGGGGCGGCCGGTGGTGAACCCGGATGCATCCGGGGACGATGCCGTCCAGTGCGCGGAAGCCTGCCCCCAGGCGGCCATCGACGCCGAAAACCGCACGGTCGACATGGGCCGCTGCGTCTTTTGCGGTTATTGCGAACGGCTGTCGGATGGCCGGTTCGTCTCTTTTACGCAGGATTTCGAACTGGGCACGGCCGACCGAACTCATCTCATCACCGCCGGCGACCTGCCCGACCTGGCGGACCATTCGGAGCGCCATTTCCGGAAGCTCTTCGGCCGGTCCCTCCAGTTGCGCCAGGTGTCGGCCGCCGGGTGCAACGCCTGCGAGGCGGACCTGAACGTGCTGGCCACCCCCTTCTTCGACCTGGCCCGGTTCGGCATCAATTTCGTGGCATCCCCCCGCCACGCCGACGGCATCGTGGTCACCGGTCCCATCTCCCGGAACATGAAGACCGCGCTGATGGAAACCTATGACGCGACGCCGGCCCCCAAGGTGGTCATCGCCGTGGGCGCCTGCGCCATCTCCGGCGGGCCGTTTTACGGCAGCCCCGAGGTGTCGGAAGGGCTCGAAAGCCTTCTGCCGGTGGATCTGTTCATCCCCGGGTGTCCGCCCCATCCACTGACCAACCTGCACGCCTTGCTGACATTTTTCAAGTAGCTGTTTTTCGGAAAATAAACGGCCCTTTCCGCATGTGATCAAGTCGGAAAGGGCCGTTATTTTTTGAGGAGAGGGCGTTATTTAAGAGGCAGCGCTTTCCACCGTCAGCAATACGTTCTCAATCTCTATTGGAAACGCCGTCACGATGAAGTGGCTCTGATGGTACAGATAGTCCTCGCCGCTCTCATCGACGATCCTCAGCAGATCGTCTTCAGCAGCTTCTTCATCGGGGATGATTTCATATATTTTTCTCAGAATGAGAGACGCCCCGTAGTCCGCATTATCGATGCAAATGGCAAAGCGTTTTTTATCCCAGCTCATTTTATCACCCCACGTAGCGTTTGATTTTCATATCCCTTCGTCCAATCCCATGGGCTTCATACCAGTGTAGCTCAACCAGCCTGATTTTTCCATTGGGAAGTTTCACGTGGGCGATACCCTTCAATTTCCTCCAACGTCCGGAACCATAGATTTCTTCAAGATAAGGCAAATCACGGATGCCGCTCCTGTGAGCAATAACTTCGATGTCCTCGATTTTGCTGACAATGTCGAACTTCACAGTTGGTGGTTCTTCCTGCTGGCGTGAGGAAAAATAACCGCCGTTCTACGGCTCTATCCGAATCGTCGGATACAACCCCTCCAATTCCCCCTCCGGATACGGCTGAATGGTGTTGAACGATATGTTCTGATTCCGCTGGGCGTGCCCCCGGTTGTTCGTGCCGTCGAAGAAGGCGCCGTTGGCTTCCAGGATGTGGTGGATGCGGTCGCGGAAGGCCGTTACGAAGGCCGAGCCGCTGCCTTCGAAGTACATGTTGCCCAGGGAGACGCCGGATTCCACGGCGGCCATTTTGTCGATGGGCATGCTGTGGGTCTCCAGGTCCTCCTGGCTCGTCACCAGTCCCCAGACCAGGTGGCCCGGCGGGATCGTCAGCGGTTCCCGGATGTCGATGATGGTGTGGGGCATGACGATGCTGTCCTTGCCGATGGTCAACTGGCGGCCCGGACGCCCCCGCAGGAAGCTGTTAAAGCCGACGAACCCATTGACGCCCAGGTTGGCCTCGATGATCTTGGCGCCATGGGCCGTGACGTTGTTGCCTTCCAGGGTGGAATTGATGATGAAGCAGTTTTCCTGGGCGTTGGCCCCCTTGCCCATCTTTGTATTCTGGAGAAAAGCCCGTTGGGAGATCAGCACGTTTTCGCCGATGACCATCTTGGGTTTGATGACGGCGTACCGGTCCAGGGACGCCGACGCCGGCACCGACACCGGGTCGAGGTGGACCACGTCGAAGATCCGTTTGAAGGCCTCCTCCCGGTCCTCCATGAAATCCATGAACACGCCCTTAGGCTGGATGCCGGCCCTGAAATAGATGTAGGTGTTCAGGTAGTTTTCCGGATACCGGTACAGAAAATTGAACTGATCGCCCCCGCGGACCCAGACCGTGCCGGGATCGATTTTCATATGGCTGATCTCCCCGGCCTGGACGTAGGAGAAAGCCCCGATGACGCAGTCGCGCATGGTGGTCAAATCCACCGTGGCGAAGGGCCCGAGAAAACTCCCGTCCGACGGCGACCCGTGGATGTTGGCGTAATGGGTGGCGACGGTGTCCTTGATGAAAAAAGTCTCGGGCGTTTCCGGGTCGTGGGAGTAGTTGTGGACCAGCGTCTTGATCAGCATGCTGTCCTCGATGTCGATCTCCTCGTCCTTGGCGGTCTCGATCTCGAATTCCCCGAACCGGAACGTCTCCCCTTTTTTCTTGAGTTCGTCGCCCCGGATGTCGCTTTTATAGAGTACGGAATTGGTGGCGCGGCACCGGCCCAGAAAATAGCTGCCGGCCAGGGCCGAATGGACGAACTGGAAATTGAGGGGATGGTGGGGCGTGATGCCGTAAAACGCATAGAACTTGTTCATCCGGTCCGCCGGGATGATTTCCCAGACAAAGGGTTTGGCGTCGAAGCCGAGTTCCCGGAGATTGATGTTGTTGCGCTGGATAATTCGTGAGAACAGGTCGGTCAGTTTGCTCATGATCCACCTCGCTTATTCTGTTGGGCTCGCGGCGTCTTCGCCGTTGGTCTTGTCGTCTTGAATGGCGCGGCAGATGGCGGTGAACACGTCGGACATCCGCAGCACGCCGACGATCTCTTTCCCGTCCGTCGCCAGCAGCGACAGATGGGATCCGCTGACCAGTTGGTGACACGCCGTGTCCAGAGAGGTGGTTTCCTCCACGTACTCGCCTTCGGTGGGGGTCTGCATCACATCCTCCACTTTCAGGGCTCGCGCGTTTTCGCCGATATTTTCCAGGATGCCGCCGGTTTGCTGGATCAGCTCCCGCTGGCTGTAGATGAACCGGTCGCTGAACCCGTAGCGTTTGATCTCCTGGATGCGGTCGGTGGCCTCATCCTGGTGTTCCAGCGCCCGGACCACGGCGTTCTGGCTC
>JAABTM010000360.1 GCA_011389855.1 Desulfobacteraceae bacterium | reverse complement strand
GCCGATGGCCGCAGCGGCGATGATGAGACTGAGCCGGGAGGAAAGGAGAAACCCCGTCTGGAGCACCTGCCTGAAGGAACGTCCCATGAGCAGCAGCAGGACCGCCGGGACGAGTTTTACCGCCAGGGCGAATCCCAGCAGCTTGGCCGTGAAGATCATCGCCTCGACCCCCAGGATGTTCCCCAGATCGAACTGCATCCCCACGTGGATGAAAAAGACCGGGATGAGGAACCCGAACCCCATGGCCGACAGCTTGGTCTCCAGCACCTCCTTTTCACGGAACACATAGGAAAGCAGGCTGCCTCCCAGGAAGGCCCCCAGCACCGGCTCCAGATGGACCAGTTCGGACAGTCCCACGAACAAAAAGAGCAACGCGATGGAGAAGCGGACCCCGATCTCCTGGGAATCTTTCTTCAACCCCAGCACCACCGACGCCTGGGACGGGTGCCACCAGGCCCAGAGCCGTCCGAGGCGCAGGAGGATGCCGA
This sequence comes from Desulfobacteraceae bacterium, assembly GCA_011389855.1. Classification (GTDB taxonomy): domain Bacteria; phylum Desulfobacterota; class Desulfobacteria; order Desulfobacterales; family JAABSP01; genus JAABTD01. Next base: position 4,355 of record JAABTM010000360.1, on the reverse strand, counting down.
AGGCCACGAACAGGGCGAAGGGCTTGGCGAACTCCCATCCAAACCCCTGCTCCATGTAGAGGATGTAGAAGGTGATCCCGAACAGGGTCAGAAAATCGGCCAGCGTGGCCGCGATGAGGATCGACTGCCCCAGGTCGGTTTTGCTCAGCCCCGACTCCTTGAGGGTGGGCATCACCAGCCCCAGGGAGGTGGTGGACAGCACCAGGGCCATGAACATGCCCCGGTTCAGCAACAAAGCGGCGCCGAACGAAAGGCCCAGCGTGGCGGCGAACAACACCACCTGGAAAAAGAGCTGCCCTTTGCTCTGCCGCTGCAGGGATGCGAAATCGATCTCCATCCCCGCCTGGAACATCAGAAACAGAAACCCCAGATCGGCCAGAAACGGGAGCCATTCCCCCGCGAATGTGAAGTGAAGGACGCTTTTCCCCAGGATCACGCCGAACAGGATTTCGGCCACCACCGCCGGGATGCGCAGCAGACTGCTGACGCCGGGCAGCAGCAGAACCGCCGCCGACACCATCAAAAGGGCGTAGGCGTTCTCCGCGATCATGGCCTGGGCTCCCGGGCCACCACCAGCACCGAACACGGGGTCCGCTCGGTGAGCAGCTCCCCGATGTTGGGGCTGAACAGATCCTTCTCGTCCGACGACGATCCCACCACCATGAGGTCGTACTCCCCGGCCAGGGCCGTCAGCTCCCGCACCGGGTTGCCCTCCCGGGACACCTCGCCTATGGAAACCTTCCGAAGGTGGCTCAGCTCCCGCACCCGCTTGAACCGTTCGCCGAGGGGGTCCTTTTCTTTCCCGTTGCTGTTGTGGATGAAATCCGGCTCCAGCACCACGGCGGCGTCAACGGACGCATCCAGCTCCTCGGCGGCGTCGATGGCCGTCTCCAGCGCCATCTCGGACCGCGGAGCCTTGGTGAAGGGGACGAGAATCCGCTTGTAGGGCATGGACCGGCGGGACACCAGCATGGGGCACGGCAACGCATGGGCCAGCTCCATCATCTCCGACGAGGTCAGAACCCGGAAAAAGGATTTCTCCAGGGGGCGCAGCACCACCAGGCCGATGCCTTCCTCCCGGCACAGCTTCGGCAGATCCTTCAACGGGTTGCTGAAGGTGATCCGGACCCGGATATCGAACCGGCCGCGCCAGTCTTCGATGAGGTCCCTGGGGTTGGGCCCTTCGTCGTGCCGGAGAATAATCACATGGGCCACACGGGTGTTGAAGGCCAGGTACATGGCCTCTTCCATCATCGATTCGGCGGCCTCTTCGTCCCCGCCGCTCAGGATCAGCAGCATCCCCGATCCCCAGGCCATGGGAAAGGGCACGTGGGCGCAGGCCAGATGGGTGCAGACCGAACGGAAAAAATCCCGCTTTCCCATAAGGATGAGCCGGTCGCCCTCCTCCAGGACGGTGTCGAAATCGGGCGCCAGCAGTTCGCCGTCCCGGAAAATGCCCGCGATCAGCCACTTGGCGTCCTCGAAGCCGCCCACGCTCATGCCCGTCAGCCAGTGCTCCCGCAGGACTTCCACCTCCACGATCTCCCCCCGGCCCCGGGCCACGGGAAAGACGTTGACGCGCGGGTCTTGAAGATAATGGTAGAGGGTGGACCCCACCACGTTGCCGGTCACCACGGTGTAAATGTCCAGTTCCCGGAACTTTTTTTCCAGCGCCTCGTCGTTGTTGAGCGCCATGATGTGGCGCACGCCCTTTTCCCGGGCGAACCGGGCCGCCGCCAGGTTCACCTTGTCGTTGTTGGTCAGAACCAGCACGTAATCCGCGGTTTCGATCTCCAGGTCGTCGAGCAACACCGGGCTGGAGGCGTCCCCCGCCACCGCCTTTTCCACAATGGGAAACCGGGCGGGGAGATCGTTCAGTCGGCTCTCATCCAGATCGACGACGGTAATTTGCCACCGATTCCCCAACCGCGACAACAGATGACGCGTAAATTTCCCGGCCCCGCAAATTATCACTTTCATAGCAATTTCGTTCCTCCTTGTCCGTGCAAGTCAGCGTGTAAATCATCGCGGAATATAGGACATATCCGGTGGGTTGTCCATTGAGAAATGGGGGGACGATAATCGTTTCGCCCGGGGGATCAGGGGTGATCCTGATGATCTGGATGCGCCTGTAGGGGCGAAAGATTTTTCGCCCCTACTGGGTGATGACCCTGTCCAGTTTCTCGATGTCGCCGGACGCTTCGCCTACCAACTCGGCCTTGGACATGTCCGCATCCACGAGGTTCACCACGGCGTTGCCGATAATTACAGCGTCCGCGCCCATTTTTTTTCCGGAAATGGGGTGGAAAACCGGTTCTTCACGGTACACCAGAAGGCGGTGTTTCAGCGCGATCTTGTCCGCCCCGAGGTCCGTGAAAATTTGGTTGCCTTTTTTGAGAAGCACGATGCCGCTCACCAGGGGGAAGTCCTGGTGGAATTTGATGGCCATTCCGTCGGCCAGCACATGGGTGGCTTCAAAATCCTTGACCTCGTCATAGACATCTTTGGAGGACAGGATCTCCGCCGTCTCCACATCGATCATCCGGCCCACGATCTCGATGCCCGTATGGGTCTCGATGATGTCGCCCACCAGAACACACTGGGCGGCAAGCAGCTTTCCCATTCGGATGGCGGTGGCGCGATCCACCAAACCGGTCATCGACAGCTTCTGTTCTTTCAAGATCAGGTCCAGACGATTCCGTTCGATCAGCTTGAACCGGTTCCGATCCATCAGGGCTTCGACAAGCTGGTTCTGATACGCCAGGCTCCACGGAGACACCTCCCCCTTTCGCTGAAAAGGAAACACCGACACCCGGAGCCGCTCCTCCAATTGGAGGGCTTCCGGCACCTGTCGGACCACCGTCGCCGTTTCCCGTGTCACGTTGCCGGCGGCGTCCCGGGCCTCGACTGCTATGGTGTTTTCCCCTTCTTTCAGGGCGGCCAGGTGATTGAAAAACACGCTCTGGCCTTCCTTGCGCAGAATCGGCCGGTTGTTGACCAGCAGCTTCAAAACCGCGTTGCTGTCCATGGCCCGACCTGAAACATAAATCTTGTCCAGGTAAACGGTCTTCCCTTCGGGCCAGTCTTTAAGCTCGATCACGGGGGCGTCTTCGTCCTTGGGACCGAAAAGCGAGATGAAACGGTCCGACGCCAGGGCGGCCGACAGACGGGCGGTTTTCGACAGGGGACGGATCGTTTCCAGAAGGGCGACGGTTTCGTTTCCCAGGCGGTCCCGGGTTCTCAGTTCGGGCGGCCCGTTCCCCATCGGCGCCGACGCCGAAAACGGAACATCGACTCCCGGCGGGACGGGGAGAAGACGTCCGCCCAGTTCGATGGACGCCACCCCGGCCGGATCGTACACCGAGCCCGTAACGGACCAGGCGTTTCCGGACCGCCGCATCGATTCGATGCTCACCAAAGGCCCGTCCCGGTCCACGCGAAACACCACCTCCCGCTCGGCGGTCTCATCCAGAAGGTTTTTGGCCGTGACCCGAACGACGTGCTCTCCCCCGTCCAGGGTCAGCGCCTTCTCGAAGGCCACCCGCTTCCGGGCCCCCTCCATGAACACGGACCGGCCGGCGATGGCCACCGACGCCACGAAATGCTCGTCCTCGGCCGAACCGGTCAATCGGACGGGGTCGTCCCGGGTCCAGATGGGGCCGTCGCCCGGATCCAGCGTCAGAACCGGCGGCCTGGGGTCCCGGACCGACCGCTTCAATGCCGCCCTTCGAACCCGATCCAGATAAAATTGCGCCTTGGCCGTAGGGTGCTGCGCCAGCGACCTTTTCAATTCCTGGCGGGCCGGCGCCAGATCGCCGGTCAGGTAGTGGATGACCCCCATCTCCCGGTGGGGAAAGTAATCGACGAAATGCATGCCGTAGGTCCGGGCCATCCGCTGGTCCTTGTCCCGCCGGCGGGCCGCCTCGGCCAGGTCCGCCAGGGCCTCGTCGTAAAACCGACCTTCAGCGAACGACAGGCCGCGTTCATAGTAATTCCACCACCGGTGCCGGAACGATCCCTCGGTAACGCCATAGATCTTGCCATTTCGTTGTTGGGGAGGATTCTGGACGGCGGGCTGGCAGCCGACCAAAATGATAGTTAAAACGATGGACATAAAGATCAACAATGTTTTGTGGATCGGCATCATGATGCCCTCCTCCCTTTTGTGTACGGACAGACTTAAGCTCAATACCCGTGAATGAATGAGATTCAGTCGGTCTTTTTACCCGTAAAACAGCCTTCCAGGCTGTTTGAACAGCCTGGAAGGCTGTTCTACGGGGAATCCGTTCACGGGTATTGGGCTAAAAGCCGGTTCAAATTGCAAACCGCCATCTATCCCGCGACGGCCATAACCG
>JAABTM010000084.1 GCA_011389855.1 Desulfobacteraceae bacterium | reverse complement strand
ACCGATCACGCCCGCGCCCGCGCCGGAACCGCCGGCGGCGAAACCCGATGTCCCCCGGTCCCGGCCCTCGGCGGCGACGGCGCCCCCGGCTTCTTCTCCACCGTCCCCCCCGGAACGGACGCCCGCCGCCGGGGTCGAGATGTCCGATCTGGCCGTGAGAACCGCGCCGCCGGTCGAGCCGGCCCCGGCACCCACGCCCACCGGGGACCCCAACGAGACCCCGCCTGCGGCCGGCGTGCCCCCGCGCCTGGCCAACGTGGTCCAGCGATCCGACCCCAGGTTCCACATCCAGGCTTTGGTCTGGTCCCCGGCGCCCGAGGGGCGCATGGCCATGGTCAACGGCAACATCGTCAAGACCGGCGGAGTGGTGGACGACGCCCGGATCATCCATATCGGAGAGACCTTTCTCATCTTCCAGGAAAACGGGAACCGGTGGCGCCATCCGTTCCGGGTCAAATAGCGCCGGTTCGCGGTTTTCCTTTGCAAAAAGGGTTATGATTTTATATGCTTAGGTTTCAGGATATGAATTATTACATCAAAAATACGCCATCGAGAGGTGACCATGTCTGAACAAAAATGGGTGTTTCGTTTCAACGAAGTGGAAGAGGTTCAGTCCCATGTGGGGGGCGATTGGGAGGATGTCCGCGCCCTGCTGGGGGGGAAGGGCGCCAACCTCTTCGAGATGCTCCGTATCGACGTGCCGGTGCCCCCCGGATTCACCGCCACCACCGAAGCCTGCAATGCGTTTCTGGAGGAGGGCGGCTTCTTTCCCGAAGGCTTGTGGGAACAGGAGCGGGAGGCCATGAAATACGTGGAGGCGGAGACCGGAAAGGGGTTCGGCGACCCGAAAAACCCGCTCCTGGTGTCCTGCCGGTCCGGCGCCAAGATCTCCATGCCCGGCATGATGGACACGGTGTTGAACATCGGCCTCAACGACGAGACCGTCCGGGGTCTGACGGAAAAGACCGGGGACGAACGGTTCGCCCTGGATTCCTACCGGCGGCTGATCCAGATGTTCGGCCATGTGGTCATGGGAATGGACGACGAGGTGTTCGAAGACGTCATCACCCAGGCCCGGGACAAGGCCGGGGTGGAGACCGACGCCGAACTGTCGGCCGATGTATGGAAAGGGATCGTCGACCGCTTCAAGGCGCTGTTCAAATCCCATACCAAGCTCGATTTTCCGGAAGATCCCTATGTGCAGCTCATGCTGGCCACCGAGGCGGTCTTCAAGAGCTGGAACATCAAGCGGGCCGTGGACTACCGGCGGGCCGCCGGCATCCCCGACGACCTGGGCACGGCCGTCAATATCGTGGCCATGGTCTTCGGAAACATGGGCAACGACTGCGCCACCGGCGTGGCCATGACCCGGAACGGCACCACCGGCGACCCCCGCATCGAGGGCGACTATCTGATCAACGCCCAGGGCGAGGACGTGGTGGCGGGCATCCGGATGACCAAAGACATCACCCAGATGAAGGATGAAATGCCCGAGGCGTGGGCGGAACTTTCCGAGATCGCCCAAAAGCTGGAGTCCCACTACCGGGAAATGCAGGATGTGGAGTTCACCATCGAGCAGGGCAAGCTCTGGATGCTCCAGACCCGGGACGGCAAGCGGACCGCCCAGGCTACCGTTCGCATCGCCGTGGATTTGGCCGAAGAGGGGGTCATCTCCAAAGAGACCGCCGTCATGCGGGTGAAGCCGGAGCATGTGGATTTCTTCCTCCACCCCCAGTTCTCCCTCGAGGCGCTGGAAGTGGCCAATGAAATGGGCCGGTTCCTGGCCGAGGGCTTGAACGTCTCGCCGGGCGCGGCCGTGGGCGTGGTGGCCCTGGACGCCAACCTGGCCGAAACCTGGGGCAAGGAGGGCAAGGACGTGATAATGGTCCGGCCGGAGACCAAGCCCGACGATGTCCACGGCATGCTCGCCGCCAAGGGGATTTTGACCACCCGGGGCGGCCGCACCAGCCACGCGGCCCTGGTGGCCCGCCAGTTCGGCAAACCCTCGGTGGTGGGGGTGACCGCCCTGAAGATCGACATGGGCAAACGGGAACTGCGCATGGGCGGCGCCGAGGGCGTCGTCATCAACGAAGGCGACCCCATCTCCCTCGACGGCACATTGGGCAAGGTCTATTCCGGAAGACTGGACACCACCGTCCCCGACATCAACGATCCGTATCTGCTCAAACTTCTTTCCTGGGCCGACGGCTTCCGGAAACTGGGGGTGTGGGCCAACGCCGATTACCCCAAGGACGCCCAGCGGGCCCGGGATTACGGCGCCCAGGGCATCGGCCTGTGCCGGACCGAACACATGTTCATGGAAAGCGAGCGGCTGCCCATCGTCCAGAAAATGATCATGGCCGAGCTGCCCTACGACCGACGGGACGCCATCCATGCGCTGCTGCCCTTTCAGCGGGAGGATTTCGCCGGCCTTTTCCGAACCATGGACGGCCTGCCGGTGGTGGTCCGGCTCATCGACCCGCCCCTCCACGAGTTCCTGCCCGACCATGTTGAGCTGATGAATTCGCTGTCGGACCTCAAAATCCGCCTCCAGCACGCCGGCAATCTTCGGGAGATCGACGATCTGCTGGAGGAGATCGGCAACAAGCAGCAGATCCTCAAGCGGGTGGAGAGCCTCCGGGAAACCAACCCCATGCTCGGCATGCGGGGGGTCCGTCTGGGCATCCACATCCCCGAACTGACCCGGATGCAGGTCCGGGCCATCTTCGAGGCGGCCTGCAAGGTCTCCAAGGAAGGAGTGGTGGTCCACCCCGAGGTGATGATCCCCCTGACCAGCCACGTCAACGAGCTGAAACGGCAGCGGGAGACGCTGGAAACCGAGGCCAAGCAGGTGATGGAAGAACAGCGGATGGAGATCGACTACAAATTCGGCACCATGATCGAGATCCCCCGGGCGGCCCTCACCGCCGACGAGATCGCCGAATACGCCGGGTTCTTCTCCTTCGGCACCAACGATCTGACCCAGACCACCTTCGGCATCTCCCGGGACGACGCCGAATCGGTCTTTCTCATCGAATACATGGAATCGGGCATTCTGCCCAACAACCCTTTCGCCACCATCGACGCCGACGGCGTGGGCGAACTGATGCGGATCGCCATCGGCAAGGGCCGGGCCAAAAACCACCGGCTGGAATGCGGCATCTGCGGCGAGCACGGCGGCGATCCCCAATCTATCGAGATCTGCCACGGGCTGGGGCTCAACTACGTCTCCTGTTCGCCCTTCCGGGTGCCCGTGGCCCGACTGGCCGCGGCCCACGCGGCGCTGAACGCGAAGAAGGAAGATTAACACAAAAACCTAACCCCCCCGGCCCCCCTTCCCTGCGAGGGAAGGGGGGCCGGGGGGAGGGGTCAAGGGAGTATCATGAACGACGCAAAACGACTGGCGATGCTCAAGGACCATTGTGTGATTCCGGAGGAGGAAGTGTGATGGCATCATCAACGAAAAAGGAGGCCTCGCTGGCGGAGGTGGGGGAGAATCTGTTCAATTACGCCATCGAGCGGGACGAGCTGAAGCCGATCCTCCAGAATCTGCCTTCGGAATCGAAGGTCGATCCGGTGGCCATGGAATATGAGATCCAGATCCTCAAGATCGTCAGCATCGGCTGGGGCATCGCCTATTTCGCCCCGGACGAAGCCCGGAAAGAAGCGGTGGCTCAAACCTACTGGAACATCGTCCAGCAGTTTTCCGGCAACATCTCATCCATGAGTTCAGCCTCCGCGGGCAAGGACATCGACTATTTCAACATCGTGAAAGACCGCCTCGACATCTACGTCAAAGCCCTCAACGTCTTCTCCGACGTGGAAGACCCCGGCCCCGTCATCGGCCACACCTACGCCAAGCTCTGCGGCGACGAAGAGGACATGTACGTCATGATCGCCGGCAAACGGGTGTTTCACCTCTCGCTGGCGGCGGTGAAGGGGTATTTTGAATCGGTGGAGATCGTGTGAGGGCGGGGGCATGAATTTCGTATCGGAACCCAAGGCGAGCTATGGCGCCGGATTAAGGGAGTCCACGGTATTCCGGAGCGATGCCGGGGCGCTCCTGCAAAAGCTGCCGGAAAATCTTTTCCGGTGCTGCATCACGTCCCCGCCCTACTGGGGGCTTCGGGATTACGGCATCGACGGGCAGATCGGCGCGGAAGAAGAACCGGCGGCCTATGTGCGGCGACTGGTGGAGGTCTTCGAAGGCGTTCGACGGGTTCTGACGGACGACGGCACGCTCTGGCTGAACATCGGAGACTCCTACACCAGCGGAAATCGGGCATACCGCGCGCCGGACCGGAAAAATCCCGTTCGCGCCATGACCTACCGCGCCCCGACTCCCGAAGGTCTCAAGCCAAAGGACTTGATCGGCATCCCCTGGCGGTTGGCCATGGCATTGCAGGAAGCGGGTTGGTTCCTCCGGAGCGACATCATCTGGGAAAAACCCAATTGTATGCCGGAAAGCGTCAAGGACCGACCTACGAGGGCGCATGAATACCTGTTTCTGCTGACAAAATCCGTCAAATATTATTACAACCACATCAACATCCAGGAACCCAGCGGCCGTAACCGGCGCACCGTCTGGTCCATCCCCACCGAGCCGTTTCCGGGCGCCCATTTCGCCACCTTCCCGCCGAAGCTCGTGGAACCCTGCGTTCTGGCCGGCTCGAAACCCGGCGACTGGGTATTGGACCCCTTTTTCGGTTCCGGCACCGTCGGCGTCGTATGTGAAGAACAGCGCCGCAACTACGTCGGCATCGAACTTAATCCGGAATACGTGGAGATCGCGCTCCAGCGCATCCGGAACGTTCAGCCGCCCATGTTCACCAACGATAAGGAAGCCGCGGGATGACCGCTTTCACCGTACCGGAGCCCGACCTCCAGATCGAATTCTACAGCCAGCTCTCACGCCTTCGACACACCTGCCTCCTCGAAGCGCTGCTCGATGTGGTTTCGGAACTCGACATCCCGACCATCGATTCTGAATTGAAGAAACTGGTTTCGTCTTCCGCGCTTCGCAGGACCGCCGGATGGGGGCTCCGGGGGGAAGTGGTGTTCCCGACGCCCCATGTCCTGAAGGCCGCTCCCAAACTGCTGGGATATTACCGGCTTCTCATGGGGTTCTCCCAGAAGCAGTTTTACGGCGGACAGCACGGATTCGGCCCGTTCAAATCCATGGAGGAGGCCGGCCGCCTGACCGAGAACAATCTGAAACTGCTGGAAGACCTCTGCCGCGCCCTGTGTTCCAGCGCCGAACGGCTCCTTGAAGGCATTCCCCGAATGTCCCATGAAACCGCCCATGAACTGACGCTGTTGACCCTCGGCCCACAACTTCGCGGCGGGGCGTTGAATCTGCTGGGGAGCCGCGCGACCCGAAAGATTTTCAACCTGATCAGCGCCATCGCCGGCCCTTCCATCATTGTCGGCGGTCAGCGGTCCATCGAATTGAAAAACGCGGCGGGCCGAATCATGAAGGTCGAATTCGCCAGTGATCCCGACATCTGTATCCGAGAGAAACTCCCTTCTGGCAAATACCGAAACCTTGTGGCAATCGAAATTAAAGGCGGTCGGGACCATTCCAATATCCACAATAGAATCGGGGAAGCCGAAAAAAGCCACCAGAAGGCGCGTAAACAAGGTTATGTCGAATGCTGGACATTGGTCGGCGTCGCGGACCTGAACATGGAACTGGCCGAACGGGAATCGCCCACAACCGACCGGTTTTTCCACATCGACCGCATCACGGACGAAGCGTCCGAAGACTTTGAAGACTTCCGGGAAAATTTGCTGTCCCGGTTGGGGGCCCGATATCGGTAGTATTCATAACACTCTATATCTAAAGTGATTTTCTACTTGATTTCTATCTCTTTCCATAGCTGCGTGAATATGTTTTAAGCGACGACCACATAAAATTGAATGAACAATACAGGTTATGCCAGGCGAAAGCCATCCCGACCGGTCGGGATGGCTTTTTTATTGTCTTATCGAAAAACATTTTTTGAAAGGAGGCATGGGGTATGCTTGTGAAGGTTTCCGTTTTGGCGGGTTATTTTTTGATCGTCCTGATCATCGGTCTGGTGGCCAGGACCCGGTGGAAATCCACGCCCGAGACCTATTTTCTGGGGGACCGGAAATTGGGAACGATTGTGTTGCTGGGGACCATGGTCTCCACCAATTTTTCCGCTTTTACCGTTTTTGGCGCGTCCGGGGCGGGGTATCGGGACGGCTACGCTTTTTTTCCCATTATGGGGTTCGGCACTGGCTTTATGGCCCTGACGTTTTGGATTCTGGGCCGCAAAATCTGGCGGCTGGGCCGGGATCAGGGGCTGGTGACGCCGCCGGAGCTGGTGGCGAATCGATACGGCAGCCGGTTTTTGAGCTTTATTTTCGCGCTGGTTATGATCGTGTTCACCATCCCCTACCTGGCCCTCCAGCCCATGGCCGCGGGGTATGTGCTGGAGGAACTGGTGGGGCTGCCCTACGTCTGGGGATGCGTCCTGGTGACGGCCATCATCGTGCTCTACACCTTCCGGGGCGGCTTGCGGGCCGTGGCCTGGACCGATTTATTCCAGGGGAGCGTCATGTTCGCGCTGCTGGCCGTCTCCCTGTTCCTGGTGGCGCGGCACTACGGCGGGTTCGCGGAGGCCAACGCCAGGGTGTTGGCGGAATGGCCGGCCCTTTTTTCGCGTCCCGGCGGGACGGGGCGCTACACTCTCGGCATCTGGTTTTCCTACATCCTTCTCTGGTTTTTCTGCGATCCCATGTTTCCCCAGCTCTTTCAGCGGTTTTTTACCGCCAGGAGCGAGCGGAACCTTTTTCGGATCATGATGTTCTACCCGCTGGTCTGCACGGTCGTCTTTTTCATGCCAATCGCCGTGGGCGTCATGGGGCGGCTGTCGTTTCCCGATCTGGCGGGGAAGGCCGCCGACCGGATTCTCCCCATGGTGCTGACGCAGATTTCCGGGGAGGCCATGGCGGCCCTGGTCATGGCCGCGGGGCTGGCGGCCCTCATGTCTACTATGGATTCCCAGCTGCTGACCCTCAGTTCCATCTTCAGCCGGGACATCGCGCCCCTGTTCCGCCGGCGAAAGAGCAAAACCAGCGCCACTGGCCGGCTGTTCGTGGTCTTTTTGAGCCTGGCAGGGCTGGCGCTGGCCATCAGACCGCCCGACACCATCCTCCAGATCGCCACCCAGACCTTCACCGGACTGGCCGTTCTCTTCCCGACGGTCCTTTTCGGTCTCTACTGGGAGCGGCGGTACGCCCTGGCCGCCATCCTGTCCATCCTGGCCGGCGAATCGGCCGTGGCGCTGTTTTTCTTTAAAATCCCGCCGGCCGGGCCGTTTCTGCCGGTGGTCTGGGTGATGGCGGTCGCCTTTGCGACCTACCTGGGCGTCCATGCGGTTCTCGCCTTCCGGGAGGGGGACGTGTCGATAAAACCGCCGGCCTGTATGGCGAACCCCTACGCCTATCTTCTGGCCGCCATCTTTCTGGCCGCCATGGACTTCTGGGCCTGGGGCGACACGACGCCCCTGTTGTCGGGGCTTCCCATGTGGATGGGGTATTTCGTCGCGCTGTCGGCCATCCAGACCCTAGTGATGCGGTTATGGGTCCGGGAGTTGTGAGACGTTACGGATAAAATACACTTAATCTACCCTGTACATACGCACCATTACCCATTGTGCCAAGTCCCTTTTCCATGGAAAATGGCTGACAAGTAAAGAGATTCGATTCGGCGTCCGATCCATGGGCGCCGCTCGGAATGGAATGGGACGAGTTCTAATCAACAGGTGTTCGTCGGCTAATGGGAAGGAGGCAGGGTATGTCTGGAATCGTCATCAATAAACCGGAATCGCGTCATTATAGTTGTGAACAGTATGATAAATGTTTAATGAAGGCGGCGAAGAAGAACAAGCTGCGATTGGGATGCCGAAACTGCAATAGGTACCGGCAGGCTGAATTCCAGCCGGTTCAGAATGATATGGAGGGGATTCTCCTGCTCATGGTGAAGCTTTACGGCGGCGCGCCCCAGGAAACGTCGCGGTTTTTCTGGAATTCCAACGACGGCCACGCCGTTTCCGGGGGGCCGAGGCTTATGCAGGAGGCGGGATAAGAGGGCCGATGCGGCGACGTCTATCCAGTCGGCTCGGTCACCGATGGCGGGTCGGCGCCGCCTACGCATGTGCATTCGCAATTGACGCTGAAGGTGTCGTCATTGCAAATACATCGGTTGGCCACGCAGTCGCACCCGAAGACGCCGCCGTTGTCCTCGCAACACGGCGGCGGACAGCCGATATACATGCCGACATCCGTCTCGTAATCGTCCGGATCCAGATAGGTGTAAACGCAGCCGGTCAGGCTGTAGCTCCAACCGCCGGACGCTTCCACCTCGATCCAGTAATCGCCTTCAGGCAGATTGAATTCACGGATTTCGTCGGTGATGCTGTTAGAAAAAACGATGGTTTTGAATGCGGCGCCATTGGATTTGTCGATGATAAACAGCAAGAACCGGGAATCCTCGGAATGGGTCATGGAGAGTTGCACCTCGCATCCGTCGCTGCGGAAAGGCGACGGAACTCCGGTGTCCGAGGATGATCCCGATATGGTTGCGCCGGGAAAAATGATTTCCCCGCCGTCGCCGTCATCCTCGCCGCCGGCCCCGCCCCTGTCGCCGCACCCCAAGCCGAGGGCGAGCAAAGCAACGATCAACACTATCCATTTGGCCATCCGAATCCGGTTCCCCACCAGTCTTCCTCCTTAAACAATTAAGATTCGCAGGCGTTTCGGCTCTAAAATTACGAACATCCACTATCCACATCTTTCCACAAACCGCCCCCGATGACAATATATTGTTGGCGAATTCAACGCGCCGCTCGCCTTTTGCCGCGAGGGGCGTCGGTTTGGATTTACCGGCAAACGCCCCTATAATCCCCATGCTTCAGGTGGGCTTTTACGGCGGCGGGTGGGATGTAGAGGGTTTTCTTGCCTTTGTGGCAGACGGCGACTTTGTCCCCTGACGCGGCCGGGGCGTGGCCGGGGACGGGATCATCCACCGCGGCCACGAGGGTGCAGCCGGAAAAGGCCAATGTCGTTACAACGAAAAAAAGGATAAGGGATTTCATGGCGTGTTCTCCTTGGGATTGGGATTGGGGTTAGCGGCGCCCGGCGCCCCTTCGGCGTCATCCGCGCCCTTTTCCGGCGTGACGATCACGGTGGCGGCCTTGGCGTTGTCCAGGTATCGCCGGGCCATCCGGTGAACCTCTTCGGGGGTGATGGCGGCGTAATCTTCGATGATGGTCCGGCTCCACTCGATCCTTTCCGGGTGTTCCCGGCTGCCGTCCAGCACCGTGGAGAGCCAGTACCGGTTTTCCCGGCGCATGTCCCTGATGCTGGTGATGGTGGGATCGACGGCCCGGCGGACTTCATCCTCCGAGACCCCTTTCTCGCGGATCTCGGCGCTGATGGTTTTCACCGCGTCGATGACGGGTCCGGCTTCTTCCGGGGCCAGGTGGATGAGGGTCTGGAAGACCCCGTATCCGTCGTAGGCCCGGCTCGGGTCGTTGTAGGCCACCGGCGAATAGGCGGCGCCCAGTTCCTCCCGGATGGTTTCCCGGAGGCGGTCGTCGAAGACGCCGGCCAGGGCCGAGAGCCGACGGGTTCTGTGGATATCCCAGATGTCGTCGGTGGGGTAGGCCACAATGACGAGGCCTTTGGGGATCTCGGTATCCACCGTGGTTTTCAGGGCCCCGCCTTCGGGGAAATCCGGCAGTCCTTTCGGGCGTTTCGCCGAGGGATCGAGTTCGGTCCCCGAGGGGCGGGACAGCCCGCCCAGATAGGTTCCCGCCAGTTCGATCGCTTTGGACGGGTCGAAATCCCCCACGAGGGAGAGTTCCAGTCGGCTTCCATGGAGATACGGCGTCAGCCAGGTCTGTGCGTCCGACAGGGTCAGGGTTTCGAAATCGGACATGGGGGGCAGGCCGAACCGGGAATCGCCGCCGGCCAGGAACCGCTTGCCCTCCAGGAGGATGGCGCCGTCCACGGTTCGTGAGAGGGCCAAATGCCGATGCCGGAACCGCTCCATGGAGAGCGCGTAAGCCTGTTCCCGGAAGGCCGGGTCCGCCAGATGGGCGTGGAGGAGCTGGAAAAGAAGCGGCAGCTCGTCGGCCACGGCCCGGCCCTGGAAATAGAAGCCGTCTTCGGATACGCCGAAACCGACGGACGTGTCCTTGCCGGCCAGGGCCCGTTCCAGTTGATCCTTGTCCAGCTTGCCCAGACCGCTCTCGTTGACCACCGCCTCGGCGAGATGGGCCAGACCGGGCTTGTCGGGCGGTTCGGCGGCCCTTCCCGGCCCGAAGGAGAGGCGGGCGATGACCGAATTGGCTTCGAAATCGGTGGGCTTTACGTTGAGGCGGAGCCCGTTGTCGAAATCGACCTGGTGGATTTCCAGGTCCTCGATCCGGTTTTCCGCCACGATCCTGCCGGGGGTCTCGGGCGGATCGAGATAGGGGAAGACGACGGCCCCGGCGTCGGCGGGCGGCCGGACGGGCGTTTTCCGGCTTTTTTCATAGGCCTTGCGGATAATGGACTCGGCGCCCGCGGCTTCCGAACCGATTTCGGCGTTGCCGGTGACCAGCACCAGCCGGTGGTCCGGTTTCCAGGCCTCTTTCAACGCCCCGTGCAGGTCTTCCGCGGTGGCTTTCCGAATGACGGGGCCGTAAAGATCCCGCTCCTGGACCGGCGACTGGAAAACCCGGTCGGCGTTGAGATGCCGGATGATGCTTCGGGCCAGATCGGTGCTGTCCCGGGTGTCGGCCGCCTTGACCGCATTGTCCAGGGACGCCAGGTAATCCTTTTTGACCCGGTCGATCTCCGTGGGGGTGAACCCGTGTTCCAGTGCCTTGCGGATCATCCTTTCGATGACGGCGAGGGACCGTTCCCATTCCTCCGGCCGGCATTCCGCGCTGATAGCGGCGTAGGCCGCGGCGTTGAGATAGATGCCCGCGCCTACGCCGGCCGACGTGAAGGGCGTGTCCGGTTCCTTGAGCAGGGCGTCCAGCCGGTTTTGGACCATCTGGTGGGAGAGATCCCAGAGCAGTTGCTGTTTCTGGAAGGCGAAGGAATCGGGCCGGAATCCCACTGGGACGACGACCTCGATGTCCAGCCGGGTGTTGCCGACTTCGGGCTCGTGGTGATAAAAAGGATTGACCCCGGTGTGGCGGAAGGACTCGGGAGGCGGCTCGGGCACGGCGGGGGCCCGGGCCGTCATGTCCGAAAACCGGCTTTCGACGAGGGGGACGACGGCGTCGGTCTTGAAATCCCCCGCCAGGACCAGGACGATGGTTTCGGGCCGGTACCACCTGTCGTAATAGGTCTTCATCCGCGGGCGGCCCGCGGTTTCCAGCACCGAGGCCTCGCCGATGGGCATCCGGTCCGCCAGTCGGGTTCCGGGAAGTTCGAATCCGAGGGTTTCCACAAAGGTCCGGTAAGAGACGGAGTCCCGGGCCCGTTTCTCGGCCAGCAGCACCTTCCGCTCGCGGTCGATCTCCTCGGGCAGCAGCAGGGCCCCGGCCGCATAGTCCCACAGGACCAGCAGCCCCTCCTCGATGCTTTTGGCGCTGTTGTCGGGAAGCAGCACGTCGTAGACGGTTTCAAAAAAACCGGTGTGGGCGTTGGCGTCCGGCCCGAACTTCATGCCGATGCGCTGGAAATACTTGACCAGTTCGCCCGGTTTGAAGTGCTCGGAGCCGTTGAAGAGCATGTGCTCCAGAAAATGGGCCAGCCCTTTCTGGTCGTCGGTTTCGTGGAAAGAGCCGGCCTGGACGTTCAAGTGCATGCTGACCCGCCCTTCGGGCCTGGGATTTTCCATAAGGACGTACCGAAGGCCGTTGGGCAGTGTCCCGAAGGTCGGCGCCGGGTCGGGGGTCAGGTCGCATTTTTCATGGGGCCACGGGGGCGCGTCGGGCGCCGCCGCCCAAAGGGACGAGGGGGCGAGGTGGAAAAACAGCAGTATGGACAGGATTACTACCGTTTTGCCGGTCGCGGATGGCGTGCAGAGTCTCATTTTTGGTTCTCCTTTAGCCCAGGACTTCGCGAATGCCGTCCAGCAAAACTTTTCGTTCAATGGGCTTGACAAAGGTTTTCTGGGCGCCGAGGCTTTTGGCGATTTTAAGATAGGATTCCGGCCCTACCACGCCGCCCCCGGACATGGCGATGATTTTGATCTCCGGAAACATCTTGCGCAGATCCCGGATGGTCTCGATGCCTTCTTTTTCCGGCATGATCAGGTCCGTGATCACCAGATCGGCCGGCGTCCCCTGCTGAAGCTTTAGGGCGTCTTTTCCGTTGGAGGCTTCAATTACTTCATAGCCTTCAAATTCAAGCAGTTGGTGCAGCATCTCGCGGATCTGCAAGTCGTCGTCGATGATCAAAATACGGGCCATGGGAGATCTCCTTGGTGTCGATTGCTCGGACGTCTCTCTGTATAGACCAGGCGCCGGTCGTCTTTCAAGACTTTTGGCAACGGTTATTTACGAAACGGGCAACGGCTGTTTCCGGTGAGCGGCATCCCTGTTCCCGGAAAATCGGTTGAAATTGTGGTGCGTTCTCGGTAACAAGGAGGATTAAAGAAGATACCACGGTCCTCGCTTGGGCGCAACCGCCATGAAGCGAATGGACGACGGGTTGTTTTCGCAAACGGACAGGACCTACCTATGGGCACGGATGATCGACGCGCGGACGAGGCGGAAAACGCCCCGGCCTACGAAACGGACCGAAGGATTTTCATCACTTTGATTGGGTGGGCCCTGCTGATCGCCAGCACGACGGCGCTGCTCCAGTTTCTGGTCAGCCTCAATTTTCTTCAGTTCTGGAGTTTCCAGTGGTTTATCTCCATCGTTTTTATTCTCGGCCTGTTCAGCGGCGGCCTGGGGATCCTGAACATGCGGCAAAAGGACCCGGCGGCCGCCGTCCCCATGATCTTCGGCAATTTCTACCTCTTCGCCGGCATTATCATTTACCTGTTCATGGGGTTTTACCAGACGGCCGAAACCCTGACGCCGGTGCAGTTTTTCGGATTCGCGCTGTTGGGGACCGTCTCCGTGGGCGCCGGATTTTTCTCGGTCAAGCGGGGGGGGAAGGCATATCTGAGGTTCCCGGCCTACGGCTTCGGCATCGCCGGCGTGTTGTATATCTTCCTGTTAATGTATAAGTATGTGTTCTCCGGCCATCCATTCCGTCTTCAGGTGTTCCTTGGGGAGGTCTTTCTCATCTTCGTCGGCGGCGCGTTGTTCTATCACTTTTACAGCACGAGCGAGCAAAAGGGATAATGCGTCTAAAAGATTGACACCGTTAGGCTTTTTGTCATATTTATAGAGGCGTGGCCGGCGTCAACCCCAACTGGAGGTCCAACCGGAGGTTTATTGATGATCGAACAACTCCTGAGCATGATCGAACGGATCGGTCAGTTCATCCGCAAACTGAACGAGACGTTTTATTTCTATGTGGACATCGAGACCAGCATCTCCTGGGCCGTCATCATCCTGTTGTATTTGCTCTATAAATTGATCGATTATTATTTCGAAGACCGAAAAATGACCAGCGACGAACTGGTCAAGCTCCTGGCCATCTACATGCTCATCCTGATGGCCGTCATGACCTCCTACACCGACTTCGGGGAGATTCTCGAACGCGCCAACCCCGAATATTCCTTTTTTATCATCACGGTGACCATGTTGATCCTGGTCATCATCCTGGCCTGGGGCGGGGCCACGGAAAACGCGACGGCCAAAAAACGGTGGATGGTGATCGCCCTTTATACGCCCATCATCCTGTTGATGCTCTCCAACGGCGAAATCATCGAGCAGCGGCTCGATTCCCTCAAGGCGCTGTTGCCGCGGACGAACCTGACGTTCATCAACCTGCCGGGCGAGATGGAGACCCTGGAGATCGGGGGCGAGGTCGGCCCGGAACAGGTGCAGCGGATCGAAAAGATGATAGACGAAATGGAGTCCGTCAACGAGAGCGCCATCGTGGGCTACGAAGACACCGACGGGCTGATCAAGCCCTATGCGCTGGTGGTGCTGGAATCCGGCTACCTGCGGTCCCGGGAGTTGAAGCGGGAGATCAAGGAACATGTGGCCGAAGGCATCGAGGAAAGCCGGATCACCAAAGATATGTATCCCTATTACATCGAATTCATCGACCGGAACCGGCTCCCCAGATCCGGCGAAGGCACTATCTACCAGAAGCGTATGGAGCAAATCCTCAACGATCACCGGGCCGTTTACAGGAGCGCGGTGGTGACGGAACGCGACGGCCGGGAGGACCGGTCGGTGGCCTACGTGGCCCTGGAGGACGGCTACAGCGGATCACGGCAACTGGGCCGGGAACTGATGGACCATATCCTGGATGGGATCAAGCGGTACAACAGCTTGTCGCGGTACATGCGGCCCGAGTGGGTCTCGTTCGCCGATCGGCAGGAGCTGCCCCGCACCTCCAGTGGGGCCATCGATCACCGTAAGCTTCAGAAAATGGTGAAAAACTGGTCCAAGGTGTTTCCCGGCGCCCCTTCCGCCAATCCGTTCGAAAAGGGGGAATAACGCTTTCATATAAATCCACCGGAGAGAAGGAAAATGATGAAAAATAAACTGGCGTTGACCCTCCTGATTCTAATCCTGTCGGCGTCCCTCGCCCCCGCCCAGCGGTACCATTACGAGATCGACGAAGACGATGTCCGGAGGCGGGACGACGGATACAACGACCGATATGACGACCAACAGGACGCCTACTGGCGCTACCGGGAACGATACCGGCCGGAGGACCGGGAAAGGGAACGCTATCGGGACGACCGGCGTCGGCCCGGGGACCGATACGATGGGGAGTACTACGGCGACCCCTATCCCTATACGGGCGTCTACCCGTATTTTCTGGAATTCAGCGCCAATGACGCGGCCATGGAACTGGCCTTCGGTCATGTATGGGAGGAGAGCGACCGGAATTTCCGGACGACCTTCGGCGGGTCGGTGCTTTACAGCGACGACGAGCACCAGTTTTTCAATCTGTTTTTCCTCCTCGGCAACCGGATGCTCTCCGAGCGTTTCCGGATGGACATCGGCTTTAAAGGCGTCTTCGGATCGGTGGAACGCAATGACGACGCCGATGGGGACGTCAGCGCGGTGGGGTTTTCCATCGCCGGCGCCTACGACTTCCCGGAAGTGGACGCTTTCTATGGGTTTCCGCTGGATTTCGAACTCTCAAGCTCTTTTACCGCGGCCCCCGATCCCCTCTGCTTCCAGGATATGGACGGCTACCGGGAATTCCGCCTCACGGGCGGGCTATATGTGCTGGAGCAGAAGAAAGGCATGGCGTTCGTCGGCTACCGGGTCATCGACACCTCCTTTGATTCAGGCGGGGGAGACTACGGCGACGATGAATGGGATGAGCTGGACGATGCCTTTGTCTTCGGGTACCGGTTTATCTTCTGATGTGGATGCATCTCCTGTTGCCGCTGCTCTTTTTCGCGGCGGGCTGCGCCGGCGGACCCCAAACCGCGGCCCCCGATCCGTCGGACATTCCTGAATACGGACTTCAGCTCCGGAAAGTCCACCGCCAGATGCTCGACGAGAGCGGGGAGCGGACCGAGGTGGACCGGAAGATCGCCGAAGCCGTGGAGCAACTGGGCAAAACCCTCTGGCCGGACTATAAAAAAACCGGCATGGGCCGGGACCGGTGGCGCATGGGGTTTTTGGAGGTTTCCGACGTGGAACGCCGAAACGTCTCCCGGTTTCACCGATACCTGACCGAAAAGATCCTGACCTTCTCCTTTCTGGAACCGGAGATCACCCGGAGCCTGGCCCTGGTGGAACGGTTCACCGTCAACGATGTCTGGCGGACCGCCTCGCCCCCGCCCCATGAAATCCAGCGGGATTTCAACTTCCGGCGGTACGACCGGAACGAACGGTATCGGCATCGGGTGTCGTCCGAAAGCGAGTACCGGCCCTATCGCGTCATCGCCCCCCGCCTGGCCCGGCGGCTGGGCAGGCAATACGATGTGGATCTCATCGAGACGGGGGTCACGACGGTGTCCGCCGATTTCGTCGATGTGAACCTCCGGATGGTGGAGACGGAAAACGGCCGCATCGTGGCCGTGGGCTCGGTCAAGATTCCGCGGACCCCGGCCGTCAATCGCTGGTTGTTCGACCTTCGGGAGACGGGCCCGGTGGAAACCGGGTTGGTTCCGGACCGATCGAAATACCGGTTCCCCGACCGTGCGCGATAGATTGTCCCCCTTGACGCCGCTTTCTCTTTCTTCCCCGGCATGACCCAGCCCGAACTGCTGTGGATGACCGGCCTTTCCGCATTCGCCGGCGGACTGGCGGCCGGGACCCTGATCGTCTGGTTCTGGAGCCGGGCCGTGATCCGGCGGGAGTCCGCCCGGTTCGAGATGGAGCGCATCCGGATGGAGACCGATTGCGAGAATCTCTCCGAGCGGCTGGGCCGGTCCGAGGCGTCGGCCGCGTCGGACCGGGAAGAGGTCGTTCGCTTGAAGGTGTCCCTGGCCGAGACCGTCTCCCACCGGGACGCGTTCCGGTCGCGGCTGGAGGAACTCGCGCCGGAGCACCACCGGCTCCAGGCGGAGGCCGGGGATCTCCGGGAGCGGATGGGCCG
>JAABTM010000083.1 GCA_011389855.1 Desulfobacteraceae bacterium | reverse complement strand
CACGGTGGTGGGCAACACCGCCATGCACCACATCTTTCTCGGCCTCAACCCGTCCCATCTGGTCATGGCGCCCTACACGCCGGTGGCCTCCGGCAGCCTCACGGTCGGCGCCGCCGAGCTGGATCTCGGTCTGGCCCCGGAGGCCCGGGTCTACCTTCCGCCCGTCAAGGCCGGCTTCGTGGGCGCCGACGCCGTGGCCATGGCCCTGGCCCTGGACGCGGACCAGGCGGACGAGCCGACCCTGATGGTGGACCTGGGCACCAACGGTGAAATCGTCCTGGCGACCCGGGACCGCATCCTTTGCTGCTCCACCGCGGCGGGGCCGGCCTTTGAAGGCGGCCATATCCTGTGGGGGATGCGGGGCGCGCCGGGCGCCGTGGACGGCGTCCGCCTTTCCCAAGCCGGCGGCGACCCGGAACTCTCCCCGGAACTCTCCCCGGAACTCTCAGTGATCGGCGGCGTCGCCCCCAGCGGCATTTGCGGCTCGGGCCTGGTGTCCCTGGTCAGCGAACTGGTCGCGGCCGGGGTCGTCGCCCCGGCCGGCGCGTTCGACCCCGATCTGTCCTCCCCCCGGCTCCGGCAGGGGCCGGAGGGCATGGAGTTTCTCCTGGCCGTGGCGCGGGATACCGGGACCGGCCGCGACCTGGTCCTGACCCATCGGGATCTGTCCCAGCTTCAACTGGCCAAGGCGGCCATCCACGCCGGCATCTCCCTGATGATGGATGAAATGGACGTCTCCCGGATTTCCCGGGTTCTGCTGGCGGGGGCCTTCGGCAACTACCTCGATCCGGCCGGCGCCTGCGGGATCCGCATGCTGCCGGGCGTGACCCCCGACCGCGTCACCGCGGTGGGCAACGCCGCCGGCGCCGGCGCCGTCATGACCCTGGTCAGCCGGGCCCAGCGGACCCGCGCCCGGGCCCTGGTCGGGAAAATGGGGTATCTCGAACTGGCGGTCCATCCCCGGTTCAAGGAAGCATACCTGGACGGCATGGCCTTCAGCGACTCCAACCGATAGAAAAGGAGGTTAAACGGTGCGCAACAAATTGATATCCCTTCAGGAGGCCGTGGCGGCCTACACCTGGGACGGCATGACCTACTGCAACGGCGCCGCCCTGCCCGTGGGCTCGGATTCCATCGTTTTCGGCGTGGAGATGGCCCGGCAAGGCCGAAAGGACCTCAACGTCATCTGTCACTGCGGCTCCCAGCAGGTCAACCTCCTGGGGGCCGTCGGCGCCATCCGGCGGGTGGAGGTAGGCTTCTCGGGCCTGGAAGTCTACGGGTTCGCCGCCGGGCTCAACCGCGCCGTCACCTCGGGAAAGACCCAAATCGAGGACTACTCCAACGGCGCGATGGCCATGCGCCTCTTTGGCGGGGCCATGAACTGGCCCTTCGTTCCGGCGACCGTGAACACCTTCAACGACCAGCAGTATTGCTCCTGCGACGAGCCGGACCAGTACCCGTGCAGCAAGAAGATCCCCCTCATCACGGATCCCTTCACCGGCAAGCAGTACGGCGCCTTTCGGACCATCCGACCCGAGGTGGCGGCCATTCATGTGACCATGGCCGACATTCACGGCAACGCCATCATGCTGGGAACGGAGTGGAACCGGTTCGAAATGTCCCGGGCATCGGAAAAGGTGGTCCTTGTCGCGGACCGGATCGTGGACACCGACTGCATGCGTCAGTATCCGAACCTGGTGCGGATCATCGGGGAGGTGGTCGACGCCGTGGTCTACTGGCCGTTCGCCTCCTATCCCCAGGCCTCCTGCGGCCTCTACGACAGCGACGAAGAGCAGATGTTCTACATGAACAAGATGATGAAGACCGAAGCGGACACCGAGACGTTCTGCCAAACGTGGGTTCACGGGTGGCACACCCGGGAAGAATACCAGGCGCTCATCGGCCGGGAGAAAATCGACAAGATCACCGACACGGCCACGGCGTTCCTTCTGGATCCGTACCGGAAGTGGATCAAGACGGACGCGGAAGTCGAAGAACTCGAAAAAGACGCAAGGGGGTAGGAGACATGGAATACACCAAGCAGGAATTCATGGCCGTGGCCACCGGCCGCGAAATCAGGGACGGGGAGTTGATCATCCTCGGGGTGGGCCTGTCCATGCTGGCGGGGTACTTCGCCAAGCTCAACCACGCCCCGGCTCTCAGGCCGTTCACCGAGGGGGGGATCTACGGGGCCACCCCGGTGGGGGGCCTCCCCTGGGGCATCGAGTGCAACCGGATCTCGGCCAACGCCACCAGCTTCACCAACGCCATCGACGCCCTCGGGTTCCTGGTGGCCTCGGGCCGGGCGGACAACGGGGTCATCGGCGCCGCCCAGGTGGACAAATTCGGCAACGTGAACACCACGGGCATCTGGGACGCGCCGCCCTGGAAAGAAGGCCGCTACATTCCGCCCCGGGTTCGCCTCAACGGAAGCGGGGGCGCGAACGACATCGCCGTGGGGTGCAAGCGGTACCTGATCATGGCCTCCCACGAAAGCCGCCGCTTCATGGAAAGGGTCGACTATGTCTCGAGCCCGGGATACCTCGACGGCGGCGCCGCCCGTGAAAAGGCGGGATTCGTCGGCGGGGGGCCGTCGGCCATCATCTCGACCCTGGGCATCCTCCGGCCCGACCCCGAGACGAAGGAGTTCATCCTGGACGCCTACTTTCCATTCACCGACGTCGAGGAAGTGCGGGAGAACACCGGCTGGGATCTGAAGATCTCCCCCGAGGTCCGGAAGGTGCCCGAGCCCACCGAACAAGAATTAGCCAACCTGCGGACGGTGGACGCGACCGGATCTTTGCGAAAGAAGAGATAGGGAAAACCCTTCACACCACCGTGATCCTGTCCGGGGACCGGGTCAATGTTTCCAGCCCGTCGTCGCGCACCACATGGGTGTTTTCGATGCCCACCACGCCTTCTCCCGGCAGGATCAGCTTGGGCTCCACGGCGATGGTCATGCCGCTTTCCAGGACCATCTCCTGTCCTTTGGCCAGAAAGGGGTATTCGTCCAGTTCCAGCCCCACTCCATGGCCGACGAGGCGGATTCGATCCGGCCCCGCGCCCATGAACCGGTCGCCGTATCCCAGCTCCCCGGCCCGTTCCACGGCCGCCCTATAGACTTCGCCGGCGGAAACCCCGGCCCGGGCCGTCCGTTTGACGATCCCTTCCACATCGAGCATGGCCATGTATGCCTTCCCCAATCTTTCGGGCAGTCCGCCGACGGCGAAGATCCGGGTGCAGTCGGAAATATACCCCTCATAGCAGAAGGTGTAATCCACCAGGATCGGCTCCCCCTTCCGGATGGGCGCGAAACTCGCGCCCTGGGCCACGGCCGGTCCGGCCCCCAGCCCGCCGGTGGGCGAGGCGAGGAAACTGGGCAGAGCCGCCCGGGGGCCGGCCATGAGATGACCGTAAAAGACTTCGCTGCCCCACAACCGCATCCGGACCACCCCCTGATGGCCCATTTTTCGGGCTTCGGCCTCCACCAGACCCGCCAGTTCCAGCTCGGTCATACCCTCCCGGATCATGCCCGCCGCCGCCTCGATCAGCCGGTCCGAGAACCGGGCCGCGGTTCGGAGGCGATCAATCTCGTATTCCGATTTGACGGCCCGGATAAGCCGGATCTCGTGGGAGATGTCGACGATCCGGGTCCTGTCCAAAATTTTCCCGAAGCTCAGGTAAAGGTTTGCCGGAAGGACGTCCAGTTCCATGCCCAGCGTCTTCGGGACCGGCAGATCGTGGCCGGCGAGCAGTTCCGGCAACTGTCGGGGGCTTTTCATGGGCGTGACGCGGTCCAGGGCCGATTCGGCCCGGGCCCGATCGAGACTTTTCCGGATCATGAGCAGCGGCGGGCCCTGGGCCGGCACATAGAGCTGGCCCTGCTGGATTGTTCCGGCAAAGTAAAAGGCGTCGGCGTTCTGGAGAATCAGGGCGCCGTCTATGCTCTTTTCCCTGAGCTGCGTCTGGAGCCGGTCGATCCGGTTTTGAAGCTCCGATTTCGGCGTGTTTTTTTCCGCGTCGTACATTTCACCTCCCAACCGGGTTGATAGCGGATGCCTCAACAAAAACGGCGGCGGAAGGGGACTGCGCCCCCTTCCGCCGCCGAATGCGCGCGGGATCCGATCTTGACGGGCTGGTAAGCCCTTCCCACCGGTTTTATTCCGTTTTGGCCTCTTCCGTCTCGGGCGCCGCCCCTTCCAGAAGTCCCTTGTAGGCGGCGAGTTTCTTTTCGATGAGCGGCGCCTGCGGGGTTCTTCCCATGTCGATGATGTCGTTGCCGTCGATAGCGGCGGCCTGCTCCAGGTATCCGACGGCCTTTTCGTAGCCCTCGGGCGTGCCCTTGGTGGCCGCGACATCCGCCATGGTCATGAGAGACAGAATCCTCAAATTCTTCTGCATGGCAAAGGCGCGCTTGGCGTTCCGGGCGTCGGCGTACTCAAGAGCCTTGTCGATGTACCGGCGCACCTTCTCCTGATCGGCGACGCCTTCCTCGTAGAGCACGTCCTCCGCCTTGTCCATGTAGTAGTTGAAGACGATGGGCATGACCTGCTCTTTATCGTACACTCCCTGCATCGACGCCGGCGCCGCCACGCCCCGCAGCCGAACGACCCGTTCGTCGCCCATGGGCGCGAAGCTCCCTTTCCAGATCTCCAGCCCGTCGTCCGTGGACTTCAGGTAGTACTTGGACGCATTGGAAAAGCTGACGCCGACAATGATGGCGAACAGGATAATCGCACAGGCTGCCAGAAATCTCATCGATCTTTCCATGGGATCGGATCCTTTCTTCTGGGGGGGTATGGGTGGAACCTGGGCTTCGGACATCTCTTTTTCCGTCGAATCGGACGCTTCCCACCCGGCATCGGGGCGGTAGACCGGCGCCGGCCGGACGACCCGGCTTGCCGTCTCCCGCATCTCAGCCGGCGCCGGATCGGTCTCGGGGGCCGCTTCTTCCTTGGCTTCCTGGGTCGCCGCTTCTTCAGAAGCCTTCACATCCTCCGGCACTTCGGTGGGAGATTTAGGCACGGCCTGGGACGGCTCGGGCGCCGGCGGCACATCGGAGAGATCGAACTGCCGGAAGAGCAGCCCCTTGACCCGCTCCGCCTCTGCGCCTGTGGCGATGGGCGGCGCCGCGGGGATGTCGGACCGCGCTTCCGGCGGCGCGTAGAGCTTGTCCGGCCGCCAGCTCTCGAACTTCCGTTGGAGCACCTCGCCGATGGAGACCGGCGCCGGGGTCGGTTCCGCTGCCGCAACCGGCGCCGCCGGTTCGGGTTCGGGCTGCCCGACCGGGGCTTCGGCCACATCCGAGAGGTCGATGGGTTTGAGCAGGAGCGCTTTCACCCGCTCGGCATCGGCCCCGGCGGCAATGGGCGGCGCCGCGGGGGGCTCGACCGTCTTCGGAGGGGGCGCGTAGCGCGTCTTGGGCGTCCACTCGTCGAACTTCCGGGCCAGCAATTCCTTTGTCGAGGCCGGCGCCTTCTTGGGCGGCGGGGCTTCTTCCGCCTTTTTCGGCGGGGCCGCCTTCTTTTTGGCGGGCGGCTTGGCCGCGGTCTCTTTCTTTGGCGGGGCCGCCTTTTTCTTGGAGTCCGCCTTACCGGCCGGCGCCGCTTTGAGATCGAACGATTTCAACAACAGTTCCCGCACCGCATCGGCCGACTTCCCCTCGGCGATGGGCGGGGCGGTGTAATCGCCGCGTTCCTCCTTCGGGGGAACGTAAAGGGTCTCCGGCTGCCAGTCATCGAATTTTCTGAGCAGCAGATTGGAGGCGGCGCCCTTCTTTTTTCCCTTTTGGGGTGGTGCCTTGCCGGCCTTCGCCTTCGAATTCGCAGTCCCTGTCGCCGTACTCGTTTTTTGGGCTTTGGGACTGCTTTTTGCTTTCGAGGCGGATTTTTTCTTGGCCGTGCTTTTCTTCTTGGAACTCGATTTCGCCATAAAAACCCCTCTGCATCCTGAACTGTTAGCAAACGTAAGTGGGTGTCCTCGATCAGATAACGCGATGATCAATATATAAAAACCCTTATGCTTTGTAAACAACTTTTTCAAATCGGATTTTTGTTGACATTGCGCTGAAATGACCGCATAAATGGTTGTTAGAAAAACAAAAATGACCTATCTTAACCACTTCTCGAGACAACCGATGGCGTCGCACTCCAAAATCATCCCGTTGCTGCTGATTTCCATGATTTTCACCCTGTTGCGCCCTCTTTCCGGCGGCGCCGACACCGGTGCGGAGACCCCCAACGCGCCGGCCGGGAATTCCACAAGAACCGTCTACGTGATCCGGGCCGCCGGCAATGTGGAGCCCGGCATGGCCGCCTTCATCGAGCGGGCGCTGAAAAAGACCAACGAGGACCCCCGCGCCCTGGTGGTCCTGGAGATGGACACCTTCGGCGGCCGGGTCGATTCCGCCTTCGCCATCGTGGACAGCGTGGTCAACATCCCCCAGGGCAAGACCGTGGCCTATGTGGCCAAAAAGGCCATCTCCGCCGGGGCCCTCATCGCCCTGGCCTGCAACGATCTGGCCATGAAACGCCACACCACCATCGGCGACTGCGCCCCCATCACCTATTCCCAGGAAGGCCCCAAGATGATGGGGGAAAAATTCCAGTCCCCCCTGCGGGCCCGGTTCCGGTCCCTGGCCAAGCGGAACGGTTATCCCGAAGCCCTCGCCGAAGCCATGGTGACCGCCGACATGACGGTCTATGGGGTGATCCGGAACGGCGAAACGGTCTACATGGACAAGGTGGCCTACGACGACCTGACCGAAGCGGAGAAGGGGGAGATCACCGGAAGGCGGACCGTCGTGGCGGAAGGCGAGCTGCTGACCATGGACGATGTGGAGGCCAAAGAACTGGGCTTTTCGGAAATGAGCGTGGAGAGCCTCGACGATATGCTGGAGCGGATGGACATCGGACCCTACGCCATCGTTAGGGTGGAGGAGGTCTGGTCGGAATCCTTCGTGCGGGTGATCGCCGCCATCGCGCCGGTGCTGATGATGATCGGTCTGGCGTCCCTTTACACCGAACTCCAGGCGCCGGGGTTCGGCGCGCCGGGGATCATCGGCATCATCTGCCTGGGTCTGGTCTTTTTCGGGCAATATATGGTGGGGCTGGCCAGCTACACGGAACTGCTGCTCCTGGGGCTGGGGCTCATCCTCATGGGATACGAGATCTTCGTGCTGCCGGGCTTCGGGATGGCCGGATTTTCCGGCATCCTGCTCATCGGCGTGGGCATGGTCCTGGCCTTCCAGAACTTCGTCCTTCCCGATCCGGAATTTCCCTGGCAAATGGCCCTGCTCATGCGCAACATCGCCATGGTGCTCGGGGCGTTCGTCAGCGCCTTTGTGGCGTCGCTGCTGCTCATGCGCTACGTCTTTCCGGCCATGACCTCTTTCAGCGGCGAAGGGCCGTATCTGGCCGCCAGCCTCAAGGATATGCGGGCCGACTCCCTGGAGGCCGCCGCCGTCCATGCCGGGGACGTGGGCGCGGCCGCCACCGCTTTGCGCCCGTCAGGCAAGGTCCGGGTCAACGGTGAAACCGTGGACGCCATCTCCGAGGCGGAATTCCTGGAAAAAGGGGCGCCGGTCAAGGTTCTTTCGGTGAGGGGCGCGCGGGTGGTGGTCCGCCGGGAGGTCTCTTCATGAACGAACTGGTCTGGCCCATTGTCCTTCAGGCGGCCGCGGTGCTGGTCATCCTGGCGGAGATCTTCATCCCCTCGGGGGGCGTGCTGGGCGCCGTCGCCGCCGGCCTCATCGGGTATTCCCTCTATCTGGTCTTCACCGGGCTCTCCCACACCGCCGGCATCCTTTTCGTGATCAACGACGCCATAATGCTGCCGATCCTGGTGATGGTGGGGCTGCGGGTCATAGCCCGGTCGCCGCTGACCCTCAGCAAAACCCTGTCCGCCGTGGGCGGGGTCTCCTCTCAGTCCCCCGAGATGGCCAAATACTTGAACATGGAGGGGGAAACCCTCACGGACCTTCGGCCGTCGGGCATTGCCCGAATCGACGGCAAACGGGTTGACGTGGCCACCCGGGGCGAATATATCGAGAAAAACACGCCGGTCTACGTTTCCGCCGTCACCGGCAATCAAATTATCGTCAGAAAAAAAGAAGAAGATTAACATCGGACAACCAAATTTTAAGGAGGTACACCATGGGCGTTTCCCAAGTCTTGATCGTCATTCTCGTCATCGCGGCCATCGTGCTGCTCTATTTCATCGGCTCGGCCCTTTCCCTGTGGATCCAGGCCCTGGTCTCGGGCGCCCATGTGGGGCTGCTCAACATCGTCTTCATGCGGTTCCGGAAGGTGCCGCCCAAACTGGTGGTGGAGTCCAAAATCATGGCGGTCAAGGCCGGCATCGAGATCGGAACCGACGACCTGGAATCCCATTACCTGGCCGGCGGCGACGTGATGCGGGTGGTCCAGGCCCTCATCGCCGCGGACAAGGCCAACATCGACCTGAAATTCAACCGGGCCGCCGCCATCGACCTGGCGGGCCGGAATGTTCTGGAAGCGGTCCAGATGAGCGTCAACCCCAAGGTCATCGAAACGCCGCTGGTGGCGGCCATGGCCAAGGACGGCATCCAGCTCAAGGCCATCTCCCGGGTAACCGTCCGGGCCAACATCGACCGGCTGGTGGGCGGCGCCGGCGAGGAGACCATCCTGGCCCGGGTCGGCGAGGGCATCGTCACCACCATCGGTTCGTCGGACTCCCACAAAAACGTGCTGGAAAATCCGGACCTCATCTCCAAGCGGGTGCTGGAAAAAGGGCTGGACGCGGGCACGGCCTATGAGATCCTCTCCATCGACATCGCGGACGTGGACGTGGGCAAGAACATCGGGGCCGAGCTGGAGACCGACCGGGCCGAGGCGGACAAGAAGATCGCCCAGGCCAAGGCCGAGGAACGGCGGGCCATGGCTTACGCGGCCGAGCAGGAGATGAAGGCCCGGGTGGAAGAGATGCGGGCCAAGGTGGTGGAGGCGGAGGCCGAGGTGCCCATGGCCATGGCCGAGGCCTTCCGGGCAGGAAATCTGGGAATCATGGATTACTACAAGATGAAGAACGTCATGGCCGACACCCAGATGCGGACGAAGATCGGCGGCGGCGAAGACAAAAGACCGGGCGGCGGCAGCACAGAGGACACCTCGGGTTAACGCCGACGCCAAACTGAACCGGCGTCATCCACACTCCCCTCGGGAAGCCGGCCCAGCCCCTTCCCGGGGGGATCGAATCCAATTCAGCACCGGGAGTTTCCCATGGAAATTCTGATCCCCATCCTTTTCTTTTTCATCATCTTTTTCGTCGTTGTTTTCAAAATCCTCAACGGCCTCCGAAAATTCTTTTTCTCCAAAAGGGGCAAGGAGGGCAAGGCCGCCACCTGGAAGGATTTCCTGAAGGATCTGACCGACCAGTTGCAGCAGCAGATGGCGCACCGGAAGGCCGACACCGGAGACGGCCGGACGGCCTGGGAACAGATTATGGGCCGCGAAATCGAAGAAGAACCCGTTGAAGCGATTCCGGGACCACCGCCCCCTCCCGAGCCGCCCAGACCACAAAAATATCGGGAAAGAGCCGCCCGCCCCGCCCCATCGCCTGTCGCCAAAACAGCGGTTGGAAAGGAAAGAGCGAAAACCGCTTCGACGCCGCCCGGATTGAGACGCGGAGAAGCGGCGCCGTCCATCGAAGAATTGCGGAACGCGGTGATCTGGTCGGAGATTTTGGGAAAGCCGGTGGGGTTGAGGGATTAATGAATAAAACCCAATACGCAATTGCCGATCAAGGATTAATCACCATGTTCCTCAAAATGACGCCCGAGGAACGATTACAGGCAAATGACAACGCCATACGGGCCATTTTAGAACTGAGGGATGCCTTCCAGCAGCAAAAAGATGCCGACCGCCGACCTGAGCGCCCTGCTTGAGGGGCTTCTCCGATCAGATGTGGAGTTTATTCTCGTGGGCGGCCTTGCGGCGGTCATTCAGGGCGCGCCGATCACCACAATAGATGCAGACATCGTTCACAGACAATCCCCCGAAAACATATCAAGACTTTTCGCTTTCCTGGAATCGGTCAATGCGGTTTACCGCCGCCCGGACGGCATAATCATTGCCCCGAAGAAGAAAGACTTCTCAAAAGCAGGTCATGTGTTGCTCACGACCTGCTTGGGACCGCTCGACGTCCTGGCTTTTATTGAAGGCGGAAAAACCTATGACGATCTGTACCGCCACTCGGTTCAGATCGACTTCAGGGGCCGTGCCATCCGGGTTCTCGACATCAAAATGCTCACGGAGTTGAAACGAATCTCCAAATCTCCAGAAGACAAACAACGCCTCGCCCTTCTTGAAGCCACATTGAGGCAGATGGAAAAAGATCAGGACATGGAATCCGGTACGAGATGAAAGATGGAACGCCCATCGACATCAAGCCGCGACATCGGGAAAAG
Organism: Desulfobacteraceae bacterium; assembly: GCA_011389855.1. GTDB lineage: Bacteria > Desulfobacterota > Desulfobacteria > Desulfobacterales > JAABSP01 > JAABTD01. The sequence goes on along the minus strand of JAABTM010000083.1, from coordinate 6,256 downwards.
GAGGCCGCATGAGGCAAATGAACCGCGCCGCGCGATATGACCGGGGCCGCCGCGTCGGGACGCCGACCGTTCTGCTGACCGCCCTCTTCCTTTTCGCCCCCCTTCTCCGCCCCTGCCACGCGGCGCCGCGAAATCCCCTTCGAGTCGCCGATGATGCGCCGGTTATCGAAGCGCCCGCCGGAACCGCCTACACCAACCCCCGGGAAAAGGCCGAAATAGAACGCCTCATCGAAGGGAGCGACCTCTGGTTTCCGGAAAAGCGCGTGATCCGGATCATCTTTCCGACCGACGGATGGCGGCTGGAGCGGAACGAATTCACCGGCATCCCGGAATTTGAACACATTGACGTCGCCGCGGTGCTGGACATCGGAAATCCCGAATATGACGTTCTCGTGGAAACCACCGTTTTGCGGGATCTCGATTTTTTCGGACTGTTCGCCAGCGACATGGCCCTCAAGCCCCATTTCGCACAGATCGTCGGAAAGATCAAAAAAGCGGAAGGGGTCGTCATTTTCGGCAACGATTACAAGATCCCCAAAATCTACAAAGAAAACGGAGAGGCCAAAGGGATTCTGGTGGAAATCGCCCGTCTCGTGGACGACCGGATGGCGGGCTACGCCCTGAACGTCGGGCTGTTCCCCTGGGCCCGGGCCTACCAGCACGCCCTCCATGGGGGGGGCGGGATCATCGGACTTTCCAAGACCTCCGAACGGGAGGCGATCTTCGAGTATTCGGACGTGATCTACCACGACAAGGTGGTCATCGTGACGCTGCGGGAAAAGGCTTTCGACTACCGGGAAATGGCGGATCTCAGGGGCAAGACCATCGGCATCGGCCGGGGCGGCAGCTTTGGGGACGAATACGAACGGGCCCGGGCGTCCGGGGTCCTCAATGTCGAGGAGGACAGCGGACCCGTCATCCGGCTGAAAAAGCTGCTCAGGGGCCGGCTGGACTGCGCCCTCATCAGCCCCGGCCGGTTCGCTCTTAACCAGACGATCCGGCAGGACCCGCTCCTCACCCGAAACAGGGGCCGGTTCGTGATCCTCCCCCAACCCTTCAAGCAGGACCCCAATTACCTCGGCTTCGTCAAGACCATGAAAATGGGCGGCTTCCTGAACGCTTTCAATGACGCGCTTCGGGACGCGAAGGCGTCCGGGGCCGTGGCGGAGATCATCGACCGGTACGACGGCGGCGGGGGCGGCGGCCCGCCTCCGGACAACATCCGGAGGGGACCGCCGGGTTAATCTGTTAAAGCATCACGGCATCTTCTCCAGATGGCTCCGAATGGTCTCGGCGGCCGCCATCTCTTCGAACCATTCCCTGGGAAGGTCGTCGATCCCGTGATGGGCGCCTAAAACCATTCCCACCAGGGCGCCCCGGGCCGCGCTGTCGCCAGCGGTCATCACGCACTGGATCAGGGCCTCCTTGAGATCGTTCTCGTATTTGGCGATGAGGTGGACCACCCCGGGAAACATTTCGCCGGTATGGCAGCTCCGGCCGAAGTCGCCGATCACCTCTACGCTGTCCCGGTCCACGGTGGCCATCCCCTTCTGGAGCCAAGCCGACACGGGGGACATGTCGAAATGAGCTTCGGCCACCGATTTCATGGCCTCGGCGGGGGCCGCGCCCTCCAGCACGGCCTGGGCCACCCGGGCGAAATAGGCAGCCGATTCGACGGTGACCGGATCGGCATGGGTCATCCGGGTCTGGGCTTCGGCGCTTTCGGCCAGCTTGTCCGGATCATTCCGGTACAGGCAGACCAGGGGCGCGATTCGGGAGGCCCCGGCCAGGTCGTCGGAACTGGATCCCGCCTCCTCAGGCGACTTGCCTTCCTCATAGTTGGCCAGGGTCGATTTGGTGGCGCCGTCGAAATACCCGTCATAATTGTCGAAGAGCCGCCGCCACCGCGCCGAGAAATCGGCCAGGTCAAAGGCTCCTTTTTCAGCCGCCGAGGCCAGGAGCGCCATCATCTGGTCGCCGTAATGGGTGAATTGCCCCTTCTCCTTGGTCTTGTGAAAGGATTTGGGAAGGGGCGCGGTCAGACGGTCCACCCGGCCGAATTTTTCCTCGATCTTTTGCGGATCGTACATCCAGTGGGGCCCCAGGGACAGGGCGTCGGCCACGAACGAGGCCAGAACCATCGCTTTTGCTTTTTCCGTCATATCGCCTCCTTTTGGGCGGCAGCGTCGTTAATGTTCATCGATTATCGCCAAAGATAACAGCAATACCCGCCTCAGTCAAAGCTGATTGTCTCAAGATAATGAATTGAACCCCGAAACAGGATATGGTATAATCCGCTGTAAAAAAAATCGTTGCCGTATGCGATAACGACATCCAACCATAAAGAGGGAAACCCATGACCCAGGATCCAACGCTCGACATCCTCAAGCATGCGCTTTTGCTGGAAAAACGCGGCAACGCGTTTTACCGGAAGGTGGCTCAGAATACCACCAACAGCGCTGTCGAATGCTTTTTCAATGTCATGGCCGATGAAGAGGCCAAGCACATCCAGGTGATTACGGACCAGATGCGCGCTTACAAGTCCGACGGCCAACTGCTGTCCACGGTCTTCGAAGACGGGGAAAAGAGCGAGGCGCCGTCCCAGATCCTCGATCCCGACCAGAAATCCCAGATCGCCGCGGCCGATTTCGAGGCGGCGGCCATCTCAGCGGCCATCTCCATGGAGGAAAAGGCCATCCAGCTCTACGCCGACCGGGCCGAAGCCGCCACCGACAAGACGGAAAAAGCCCTCTACAACTGGCTTTCGGGCTGGGAGCGGGAGCACCTCAATTTCCTCATCGACATGGACAAGGAACTGACCGAAAAAGTCTGGTACGACCAACAATTCTGGCCTTTCTAAATTAAACCGAGAGTTTAAGAGACCTCCGAGGTTTTAAAAACCTCGGAGGTCTGTGTTCCGCAACCCAAAAAGGAGATCCCCCCATGAGCAAGACCGAAGAGAACCTGAAGGAAGCATTCGCCGGAGAATCCCAGGCCAACCGCAAGTATCTGGCGTTCGCCAAAAAAGCAGACCGGGAAGGCCATCCCCAGGTGGCCAGGCTTTTCCGGGCCGCGGCCGCGGCCGAAACCGTCCATGCCCACGCCCATTTGCGGGCCATGAAGGGCGTCGGCGCCACCGAGGAGAACCTCAAGGAAGCCGTCTCCGGCGAGACCCACGAGTTCAAGAGCATGTATCCGCCCATGATCGAAACGGCCCGGGAAGAGGGCGAAAAGGCCGCCGAGCGGAGTTTCGATTTCGCCAACCAGGTGGAAAAGGTCCACGCCGATCTCTACCAGAAGGCCTTGGACAATCTCGGCAAGCTGGCCGAGGCGGACTACTATGTTTGCGAGGTCTGCGGCTATACCTGCGAAGACGAGGCCCCGGACGTCTGCCCCGTATGCGGCGCCAAAAAATCGGTTTTCTTCAAGGTGGATTAACGTAACCAGGGGGGACGGCCCCTCCGGAAAGAAACAGACATGAAAAAGCGATCCTTCCCGCCCCTGGCGGCGGTTCTTTTCATGGCGGCGGCGCTGACCGCCGCCCCTTTACTATACGGGGTCGCCCCCTCCGCCGCCCAGTCCGACGACGACGGGATGGTGGATGTCTACGATCCCTACGAACAGGATTCCGCGGACACGCCCCTGGAGGAGCCCGAGCCCTGGGAGGCGGACGAATACACCGAGGAATGGAACGACGAGACGACGGTCGAAGAAGAGGTCCAGAGGCCGGCGGGCGTTATTCCCGAAGCGACGCCTGATCGGGAGGAAACCGCCGAAGACGACTGGACCGATCTGTACAAGGACATCTACGATGATCCGGAAGGGATCTACGAGGGTCTGGAACAGCCCTACGATGATCAACCTTACGACGACGAACCGGCGGACGCCTCTGATGACGCCGTCCAGCCCTATGATTAACCCGACCAACCCGACGCACTCGAGCCGCGCTGAAAGGCCCATCCCCCGATGAACGGAAACTGGCTTCTTCACTACCCCGTCTGGGATCTCGACATCTTCGGCGGCGGTTTTTTCATCGCCCTCATCGCCACCGTCCATGTCTACATCGCCCATTTCGCCGTCGGAGGCGGCCTGTTCATCGTGCTGGCCGAAACCAAGGGATACCGGGAGAACCGGCCGGGGGTGGTGGAATACGCCCGGATGCACGGCCGGTTCTTCCTGCTGCTCACCATGGTGCTGGGCGCGCTCACCGGCGTCGGCATCTGGTTCACCATCTCGGTGCTCAACCCGGCCGCCACCTCGACCCTCATCCACGGGTTCGTCTTCGGCTGGGCTACGGAATGGGTCTTTTTCGCGGCCGAGATCGCCGCCCTATTTGTCTATTACTACACCTTCGGCAAAATGGACCGGCGGCGCCACCTCGCCCTGGGCTGGCTTTATTTCATCTTCGCCTGGCTCTCCCTTTTCGTGGTCAACGGCATCATCGCCTACATGCTCACGCCGGGGGACTGGCTGGAGACCCGCGATTTCTGGGACGGTTTCTTCAACCCCAGCTTCTGGCCGTCGCTTTTTTTCCGCACCTTCATCGCGCTGATGTTCGCCGGGCTGTTCGGCTTCGTCACCGCCGCGTTCCTGAAGGACGACGACCTGCGCAGGCGGATGCTCCGGCACTGCGCCGGATGGCTCATCCTGCCGCTTCCCCTGCTGCTGGCCTCGGGCTGGTGGTACATCCTGGCCCTGCCCGACGCCCAGACGGTCATGATCCTCTCCCATTCCCCGGAAATCATGCCCTTCCTCAAGGCGTTCGGTTGGCTTTCCCCGGTCCTGGTGGTCGGGGGCATCCTTCTGGCGTTAAGGGTTCCCCAGGGGATGCAGAAGGCCATCGCCCTCCTTCTGCTATTCGTCGGCCTGGCGTATATGGGGTCCTTTGAATGGATTCGGGAGGCGGGGCGGCGGCCCTACATCATCCACGGCCTTACCTACTCCAATTCGCTGCCGGCCGACGCCGGTGAAACGCTCAGGGACGGCGGGCTGCTGAAAACCATCCGCTGGACGGAACACCGGAAGGTGACGGACGACAACCGGCTGGCCGCCGGCGCGGATCTGTTCCGGTTCATGTGCGCCGGGTGCCATTCCGTCAATGGCCCCATGAACGACATCCTGCCCCTTACCGACGGGTTCACGCGGTACGGAATGGCGGGATTTCTCGGGGGCATCGGCAAGATCAACCGGTACATGCCGCCCTTTCCGGGCAACGCCGCCGAACGGGACGCCCTGGCCGCCTACATCGTGGAAGATCTCCACGGGAAGAGAACCGGGACGGCCGATGGGGCCGACGTCTCCCCCGACGCCATCGAAATTCCGCCCTTCGATTCGGAAACGGACGACTATATCCTCCTGGCGTGGTCCAGCCGGGGGATGCACTTCATGACCGACTGCGACGCCCGGTTCAGCCTGTCGCCGCCCGGAAACGATCTTTACGCCCAGTTGATCCGTCGGGGTGAACTGCCGGAACACGTCATGGACGGCGTCGTCCTGACCTATTCCCTGGAGGACGGGTTCCGCGATCCGGCCGGACGGATCGATTTCTGGCAATATGCCGAATCCCTCGCCGACGAGGATCTCGCCCCCAATACCGGCCTCGACGGCAATGGAACCGCCGGCGACCTAACCTATGACGGCGCGGCCATGGCTTACATCGCCAAAAGCATTCCCGCCGTCCCCTACGGCAGCGGCGGAGATTTCAAGCCCTACCCCATGGCCGCCCTGGAGGCCCGGGACAGCGACACCGGCGACCTCCTGGCCGTTACCAAAACCACCCTTCCCGTCTCCACGGAGATGGGCTGCCGGCATTGCCACGGCGGCGAGTGGCGGATCGACGGGCGGGCGGGCATCGACGGCCGAACCGCCGACAACGTCCTCGCGGTCCACGACCGCATGAACGGTACCGACCTGTCCGGGAAGGCCGAGAACGGCAAGCCCCAATCCTGCGGGGCCTGCCACGGCGCGGAAGGGTCGGATGCCCGAAATCTGTCGGCCGCCATCCATGGTTTCCACGCCGTCTACCTCGTCGACAACGGCGCCGATACCTGCTTCGCCTGCCACCCGTCGTCTCCGGGCACCTTCACCCAGGGGTTCCGGGGCATCCACCGGGAACTCTTTCTCGACTGCGTCAGTTGCCACGGGTCCATGGGTGAACACGCCGCGGGCCTGCTGAAGCACGCGGCGGATGGCGGCGACCGGTCCGCCCGAAACCGGCTGGCCATGATCGAAGGCGTGGACCCGGACGCCATTTTGC
>JAABTM010000359.1 GCA_011389855.1 Desulfobacteraceae bacterium | reverse complement strand
GGTGCGGCCCCGTCACCCGGCCGGTGGCGCCGACCCGGGCGATGACGTCCCCCTGCTTCACGAATTCCCCTTCCCTTACGAGGATCTTGTGGAGATGGAGAAAGCTCGACGAAACCCCGTGGCCGTGGTCGAGGATGAGGGTGCCGCCGGAGTAGAACATGTCCGGATGGGACAGGCTCACCACGCCGTCCGCCGGGGCTTTGACGCGCGTGCCGGTGGGGGCGGCGATGTCCACGCCGTAGTGGGGTCGCTTGGGTTTGCCGTTGAGAATCCGCTGGGACCCGTAAACGCCGGAGATCCGGCCCCTTACCGGCCAGATGAAGGATTGCGCGAAGTCGAGGCGGGGGGCGTCCCACGACCGGGCCTGCCTGACCAGGGCCGCTTCTTTCCGGATCCGTTTCAGGTCCGACGGCGAGGGTTCGACCTTTCGGGGGGGCAGGCCGTCGATCCGCTCGATGTTGTAATCCCGCTCTTTAATAATCAGCGGTTTATGCAGGATATCCCCGGTCCCGGTTCGCCCTTCCAGCAGGGCGGTTTTGGGCGCGTCCCGGCCGAATCCGATCACGAAGACGCCGTCGGGGGAGACCCGGACGGGGGTTCCATTGAAGAAAATGCGGACGGACGGGTCGGTCCGGCCCACGACCATGCCGCCCTGGACAAAATCGCCGGTCAACTCCAGGGCCCCGGCCGGCGCCGCCAGACCCAACAGGGCGGCCGCCACCCATAAGAGGGTTATCTTGAGTATGGTTTTCATGGCGCACCGTTTACCCTATTCCGGCCCCCGACGCAAGAGGCGGCCGGCGGCCCAGAACCAGAGGGCGGCGGCCGCTTGCAGCCCCAGCATGACGCCGAAGGCCGCGCCGTAGCCGTCGGGCGCGTATCCGGTGGCCGTGGACGGCCACAGTCCGATGACCGCGCCGATGGACCACTGGGCCGAAAAGGCCGCCACGAAGACCAGCAGGTTGAGGGCCGTGTTGGCCCGTCCCGAGAGGTGGAGGGGAAAGCTCTGGGAAAGGACGGCGTAGGGCAGGATGGACGACGTGCCGGAAAAACCGAAAAGAATCCAGAGGGGAACGGCCCAGGCGGCGGCCCCCAGCGCGATCAGGCCCAGGACGGCCATGCAGAGGACCATGCCGGCGGCCGCGACGGTCATGGGCGCGATCCCCCGCCGGCTCAGCCGCTCGGCGACCGTGCCCAGGATGAGGTAACCGGCGATCATGGCCAGGGCCACGGAAAAGAGCGTGCCGGCCACCGCCGGCCGGTCGAAGCCCGCCACGTCCCGGAGCCAGGGACCCGACCAGAGGCCCTGGATGGCGAGAAACGTCGCCTGGGAGAGGGTGGCCCAGGGCGCGATCCGCCAGAAGGCCATGCTGGACAGCACCGTCCGGACGCCCCGGATCTGGTCGGCGAAGGTCAGGTCGCCGCTCTCGGTTTTCCGTTCGGGGACCACGAAGTAGATGGCGGCGGCCACGCCCAGGGTCAGGACACCCAGGAGGGTGAAGACGCCCCGCCAGTCCGTAATGGTGAGGGCCGCCTCCACGGGGGCCGTGGCCGTCAGGGCGCCGAGGCCGCCGGCGGCCATCTGGAACCCGTTGATCCGGGGGATCTGTTCTTTGGGAAACCAGAGCACGAAAGCCTTGAAGGCCGCCATGAGGCAGGCCGACACCCCGAAACCGATGAGGCCGCGGCCGACGATCAGCCCGGTCAGGGTGTCGGCCCGGGCGAAAACGAACGCCCCGGCGGCCGCGATCAGCAACAGGGCGGCCTCGATCCGGCGGGGGCCGTACCGGTCCAGCAGCACCCCCAGCGGAAGCTGAAACGCCGCGAAGGTGATGAAATAAGCGGCCGTGAGCAGCCCCAGGCCCGACGGGTCCACGCCGATGTCGGCGGCCAGATTGGGGGCCAGAACGGCGTTGATGGTCCGGTAGAGGTAAGAAAGGAAATAGCCCAGGGCGAAGGGCAGAAAGATCCGAAGGCGCGTGGCGATGGAGATGGGCACGGGGTCAAATCCTCAGTCTTTAAATGTCGGGGTCCGTTACGCCAAAACCGCCGAGGAATCGATGACCATCAGCCCAAACCCCCGTTTGAATCGTATCCGAGAATTTCGTCCGGCGATCTCGGATCCTGATCGGAAAGGGACGCGCACCGCCCCCGCAAACGCAACAGGCGTTCTTCCAGCGCGGCTATGATGGCGTCCGTCAGGGTCTCCCCTGTTTCAGCGGCGACCTGGCGCGCCAGTTGTTCGGCTTTTGAGTTTCGGATGCTGAGCCCCATTGTCGCCTCTCCCTGTATAGAAACTATAATGGTGCATATATTCCATACGTCCTTCATTGTCAACCATCGAAAACCTGCTTCCATGGCAATTGACAAAGGATTCCTTTTGATGGTTTAGTTAGATCCAAAAGATAAAGGAACGCGCCATGCCCCCAAAAAACGCCCGCCGAAAAGTATCCGAATCCCCCACCAATCCCAAGGCTGAACAGCGGCCGCGGGTTTTCGACGTGGCCGACCTGTACAAGGGCCCCGTCGCCGCCGAAGAGACTGCGGCCGAAGATGTGGGGCCTCTGGACGAAAAACTCCGCCAGGCCTATTTCTGGGTGGCCAACCACGCCATCATCTCGCCGTTTTACGACATCGAATATGACGACGGGCCGGGGCAGAAATTCACCTTCGGGGACCAGAAAATCACCGTCAATCTCCCCTCGGGCCAGAGCTATTCCAGTTACGTGCTGCTGCCCCTGCTCAACCTGGCGGTGCGGCGGCGGTGCCTGCTGGTGGGGGGGCCGGGGCGGGGCAAGACCGCCATCGCCATTCTCATGGGGGTGCTGGCCGGCTACAGCCTCACCGACATCCGCCGGGCCATCCAGCACGGCCAGCCCCAGATGACCATCGCCGATCTGTTGGGCAATCCCCTCCCCTCCACCCTGGTCAGCGCCGAAAAGATGGAAGACGTCAAGATCGCCTGGCGCAAATGGCTCTCCATGCGGATCAAGATCATCGACGAGTACAACCGGATTCCCACCCGGACCCAGTCGGCCCTGCTCACGGTGATGGCGGACAATTACGCGGAAATCCTCGACCAGATCTACGAATGCCCCGAGGCGGCCTGGTACCTCACGGCCAACGACGACGGGGGCGGCGGCACCTACCAGGTAATCGAGGCCCTCCGGGACCGGATCGACGTGGTGGTCAAGGCCCTCCATTTCAATACGCGGTTTTTAAACGAACTGCTCCTGCGCATCGAGGACGACGTGCGGCCCGAGGACATCGTGCCGCCCGAAATCATCTTCAACAACGGCGAAATCGACCGGATGAACCGGGAGATCCGGTCCGTCCGGCTGCCCCCTGAACTCCGCCGCCGCATCGAATTCTTCACCGCCCAGTTCGAGTTCTGCGAGGAAGGCGCCCGGCAACTGGAATACATGACCAAGGACACGGTCAAGCTGGCCGCCGTGGACTGGCGCACGGTGGTCAACGCCGGCACGGGCAAGGACAAAGCCAAGGATCTGGGGCTCCAGACGAAAAACGGCCTCTCGGTCCGGGCCATGCTCACCGGCCTCATCTACGTCAAGGCCATGGCCTATTTCAGGGGCGCGGCGGAGGTCGATTTCGAGGATGTCCGCCAGATCCTGCCCTTCGTGCTCCACGACAAGCTCGTCCAGTATCCGGACGCGCCCTTTTTCGAAAAGGAGGGCAACGGGGCCTTCCGCACCGATCTCATCAGCTGGATCCGCCACCTGTTCAACGAATCGTGCCGGGAATACGAGCGGCTGGAGCTGGACCGGGATGATCCGGTGGCGGAAATGGAGCGGGAGTTCGAATCGGGCCTCGACGGGGTCTCGGAAGACGAGGTCCTGGAGCGCCTCATCCGCATCGAGCGGACTTTGGGGGAATGGAGCAAGGGCCGCAAGTTTTACGGCCACATGTACGACGATATCTTGAAGATGAAATACCTCCACCAGCGGTACACCAACTATCTACGGTGGCTTCAGTGGAAGGAGGGGCCGTGAGCGCCGGCCCGCTCGTCGCCGGCCCCTTCGCCGGCGTCCTGGAACGCCACCGGGCCCGGTTCAACGCCGCGTTCGCCGGGGCCCGGCGATCCCTTCGCGGGCTCGATCCGTCGGCCTTCTCGGACCATCTGATCCACCGGACCGCGCCCCTGGTGGAGCGGGTCGCCGCATCATCGGAAAACGATACGACCGACGCCATCGACGCGGTCGGGGTCGCGCTCTACGATCTGTCCCTGGAGCTTTTCGTCAAGGGCATTTTGGGCGGACCCGACCGCTATCCGGCCGTGGTCCGGGCCTGGACGGAATTGTTGCCCGCCATCGCCGGGTTTATCGCAAACGCGCCCCGGCGGATGCCGGCGGCCATTGTCAACGCGCTGTGCAACCTGTCCGCTGAAAAGGGGGCGGGCGCGGATCGATGGCTCGACGCCATGACGGCGCTGGCCCGGCTTTGCCCCGACGGTGAGACGTTCCTGAAAGCCGGCCAGGTCGCGGCGTGGCGGTGGGGCATGGCCCATTACCGGGAAGGCGCGCTGTCCCTCTGCCATGACCTTCCGGCCGGGGTCGTCGCCGCCATTTTCGATCTGCCGGAGGGGAGCGACGCCGCCTACGCGAAGACCGTCCTGGCCAACCTTTCGGCCGATCCGTGGTATGACCCGGCGATCCTGCCCGATCGCCAGTACAAGACCCTGGCGCGGGTCGGCGGGGTGGGCGGATTTCGCGGGTTCGGCGGCGTCTTCCTGAACCCGCCCCGAGCCGTGACGGGGACGGACGGTCGGATCTACCTGTCCGACAGCGAGGCGACCTTCGTCCTCCACGCGGACCGTTTCGGGGCCACCCTGCACCGGGCCGGAAC
>JAABTM010000082.1 GCA_011389855.1 Desulfobacteraceae bacterium | reverse complement strand
CGGTGTCCGCCCAGTATCTCCTGCAATTTCACCCTGGCCCGGTCCAGCAAACTCGTCTCCCCTTCCCTGACCCACCGTTCGTACCCCTGCCGGTTGAGCAGTTTGGGCCGCCACTGGGTGGACCGGAGGTGTTTCAGCGTATGGGGCAGGGTCAAAAACTGGCCCTGTTTGGCCCCGTCGGCGATGGCGTCGAAGCCGAGCTGGTCGTCGTCCACCGGGATGCCCCGCTGGATGCGGCGGATCTGATCGATGACCTCGTCCATGATCACGATCATCTCCAGTGAGCCGGTGAGGCCGAAGTCGAGGTAGCCCACGTCGTGGTTGAGGTTGGAACCCACGGCGGCGGCCATGTAGGTGAGCAGCCCGGCTTCGAAGGTCGCCTGGCCGTCGGGGATCTGGGAATCGCTGGTGCCGGCGTACCCCCAGTTGGGAATTTCCAGGTGGTGGCTCATCTCCACGATGCCCATGTAGGCCATGAGGTATTCGGGGGCGTTGTAGGAGCACTGGCTGGTGGCCATGTCCAGCACCGCCGCGCCCATGCCCATGAGGAAGGGGGCCCCCTCGGACGTGAGCTGATGGACCACCAGGCCGAAGAGGGATTCGGCCAGCCCCTGGACGATGTGGCCGGCCACCGTCATGGGCGCCGTGGACCCGGAAATGGGCGCCGGCGAATAGATGACCGGCATCCGCGTCTCGGCGCAGAACAGGAGCTTGTCGATGGAGGCGAAGGGGTGCTTCAGGGGGCTGATGGGTTCGGCGTACTGAATCCAGTAGGGTTTTTCCCGGAGCTGTTCTTCGCCGCCCCGGATGATCTTCGACACTTCCCACATCTCCGCCAGGTCGTCGCGGCCGGCGGCGGTGTTGACGATGGGCTTCACGGAATTTTCCGCCATGGCCACGAAGCTCTCCAGGTAGGCCCGCTGGGGGTCGATTTCGTGGGGGTGGGCGAAGGACATGATGAAATCGATGTTGGGCAGGGCGTCGCAGACCCGGGCCGCCCGGGCCACGTCGTCCAGCCGGGTGTGGTGACGCTCCAGGGTCGCCCCGTCCAGGCTGTACATGAGGTCGGAACCGGTGCCGAAATAGGTCCGCCGTTCCCCCAGATCCATGACGTGATGGCCCTCACGGTTGTAGATGGGGATGTTGTTGGGGGCGCTTTCCACCGCTTTTTCCACCAGCGCGTTGGGGATGCGGATCCGGCCTTCTTCATCCGCCGTGCAGCCGGCGTCCAGAAGGCGCCGCCGCGCTTCGTCGTGATACAGGTGCATGCCGGTTTCTTTCAGAACCCGGAGCGCGGCCCCGTAGATCTTGTTCTTGTCTTCACTGGAAAGAAAGGTCAGCGTGGGGCTGAATGTCAGGTCGTCGATCATATCCAAATGTCCTTCATTGTGTGGGTGTTGATTGTGGGGGATGCGGGAAAATCCTCCGGGACCATGGCCGCCTGCGTCCCGGTCGTCGGACGGCCTGTTTCGTCCCAGCCCATGGCCTCGAAAAAATCCCCGAGCATTCGTTGAAGCGCTTCTTCCGACAGCAAGGGGCTGTGGCCGTTGAGGAACATGGGCGGCAATCGGTCATTGAAATCGGCCGGGCCGTGGCGGAGGTTGAACAACCGTTCCATGGCGGCGATTTTGTCCCCGATCTCCATGAGCCCGTCGGCCGTAAAGCGGTATCCCGTGATGGCGGAAGCCAGCCGGGCCTCGCTTTCCAGATCGAAGGTTTTTAAAAGAGACAGGGCCGGCACCTTGCAGATCCCTAAGCAGTCGACCACGATGTTGACCAGCACTGCCCGGCGGACCAGACGCCCTTTGCCTTCCGGGGAATGGATGTCCACCGCCTTGGCGGCGCCGAACTCAGCCTCGGCCTTTTCCGGGGACCAGTTGTGTTCCAGGGAGGCGTAGACGTTGTTGTAGTCCCCTCCCCGGCTCGAAACCATATAACCGAGGGCCGTGCCCAGGATGGCGCCGGGGTGGTAAGCGGTCAGCTCCAGCCCCTTGACGTGGGCCGCGTACCGGTCCGCCCCCCGGCCGATGGCCGCCGCCGCCCGTTTGACGCCCTGGGCCAGGCATCCGCCCAGACCTTCTCCGGACGCCATCTGGCGGATCAGGGCATCCATGGTCTCGCCGTTGCCCCAGGCGAGGTCGAGGCCGCCGGCGTCGGCGGCGGTCAGAATGCCGCGGTCAAAGAGATCCATGGCGAATGCGATGGTTGAAGACGCCGAAGTGGAATCGAGGCCGAGGCGGGAGCAGAGGTTGTCCAGGCGGACGATGGTCTCCAGATCGTCGAGGCCGCACTTGGCGCCCAGGTTGATCATGGGCTCGAACTCGGGCCGCGTGGCCCGGCCGTCGCCGTTTCCGAATTTGAGTTCGGCCTTGCACTGGATGGGGCACCGGAAGCAGCCGCTGGACCGCGCCACGTTGTCTTTCAGCCGCCGGCCGTCCACCTTGTCGATGCCCTCGAAGCGGGTCTCCCGGTAGTTGCGGGTCCCCATGACGCCCAGGTCGTCGGCCCATTTGAGGTAGCCCGCCCCGCCGTATTGGGAAAACATCTTGTAGTCGGCCGACGCCATGATTTCTCCGGCATAGGCTTTCACCGCCGCTTTCGCCGCACGGGACCGTTCCCCAAAGGGTTTCGCGGTCCCCTTGTTCACGGCGATGGCCTTCAATCGTTTGGACCCCATGACCGCGCCCATGCCGGTCCGGCCGGCCGCATGGTCCCGCTCGGTCATGATGCAGGCGAACCGGGCGCCGGTCTCGCCGGCCGGTCCGATGGTCAGGATTTTGGCCTGCCGGTCCCCGAGATCCGAATGGAGCCGGTCCTGGGTCTGGAAGGCGTCCAGGCCCCAGAGGGCGTCGGCGGGCCGCACCTCGGCGGTGGATTCGTCGATGTAGAGGTAGACCGGCCGGGCGGCCCGGCCCCGGACGATGATGCTGTGGATCCCGCAGGAACGGAGCCACGGCCCCACATAGCCGCCGATATTGGAGCTTCCCAGGATGCCGGTCAGGGGCGACAGGGCGTTGATGTGAAGCCGCGAGGCGGACGGGGCGGCAGTCCCAGTGAGCAAACCGCAGGAAAGGAGCAGCAGATTTTCGGGTCCCAGGGGGTCGATGTTCCGGTCCAGGTAGTGGTACAGGTACCAGACGTTGAACCCGCGACCGCCGATGAACCAATGGGAGGGGTCTCCGGGGAGCGGCGACCGGGAGCAGGATTCGGCGTCCAGATCCACAAAGAGCATTTGGCAGTTGTCGTACATCATTTCCATTCACACCTTCCTCTGTTCCTTTCGCAACCGCGTCGAACGGCCAACATCCCTCTCTATTGATCCTGTTTTCCAAAGTCAAGAGAGATTTATCCAAGGTTGTAGAGTGAGTCCATTGTATGATATGGTCCAAAAGTCGGTTCCACCGGAATTTATTTTCAACCCAGAAGGAGGAGAACAGATGAAGAAAAGCGGACAGCTCCACCCCGCGGTCAAGGATTTGAAAATCGCCCTGGACAAGGGAAAGCTCTCGCGGAGAGAATTCCTGCGATACGCCGGCCTGCTGGGCGTGTCGGCCGCGGCGGCCGGCGCCATGATCGGCATGCCCTGGCCGCGACGGGCGGCCGCGACGGGCGTCAGGCGCGGCGGCGTCATCCGGGTCGCCGGCCCGGTTCACAAGGTGACCCATCCGGCCCAGTTTTCCTGGATCACCCCCACCAACCAGCTCCGGCAGGTGGCCGAATATCTGACCTACACGGACGCCGAAAACATCACCCATCCCTATCTCCTGAAGAGCTGGGAGGTTAGCGACGACCTCAAAACCTGGACCCTCGACCTGCGGGAAGGGATCAAGTTCAACAACGGCGACACATTCAACGCGGACGACGTGGTCTTCACCATTCAACAGTGGCTCGACAAGGATGTGGGCTCTTCCATGCTGGGGATGATCGGCGGGTATCTCGATCCCACCGGCGTCGAAAAGGCGTCGGATTATCAGGTCAAACTCCACCTGAAGGTTCCGGAGATCGCCGTTCCGGAGCACATGTTCCATTATCCGGCCATGGTCCTCAATCACCGAACCTTCGAGGGCGACTTCATCAAGGCGCCCCACGGCACCGGCCCCTACGTCATCGACACCTATAGGGAAGGCGAGCGGTGCGTGCTCAAACGGCGGGACGGCTACTGGAAAGACGGCGCCGACGGCAAACCGCTGCCCTACATGGACAGGGCAGAATTCATCGACATGGGCACGGAGATGCCGGCCATGATCTCGGCCATCCAGGCCGGGGAGATCGACACCATCGATTTCAGCGACATCGGCGGCACCGAAGCCTTTCAGGCGTTAAAAGACGACGCCCGGGTCCAGGTGCTGCCCATCACCACCAACCAGACCCGGATCCTGCGGATGCGGGCCGACCTCGAGCCCTGGTCCGACAACCGGGTCCGCCAGGCCCTCAAGCTCTGCCAGCATCGGGAAAAGATCCTGGCCCTGGCCTACTTCGGACAGGGAATCGAAGGACAGGATTTCCACGTCAGCCCCAAGCATCCCGAATACTGCGCCATGGAGACCCCGGAATACGATCCGGTCCGGGCCCGGGAACTGCTCAAGGACGCCGGCTACCCCGACGGCCTGGACGTCAATCTGGCCGTGGGCTCCGGGTGGAACGAAATCGTCCGGTACGCCGAGATCCTCAAGCAGGACGCCATCCCGGCCGGCTTCCGGATCAACATCCAGACCATGCCCAACAGCCAGTACTGGGAAAAATGGACCGAAGTCGACCTGGGCATCACCACCTGGGCCCACCGCCCCATCGGCACCATGGTCCTCAACCTGGCCTACGTCGCCGATGAAGAGGGCAAGCCCGCCCCATGGAACGAAACCCGGTGGGTCGATGAAGAGTTTTCCAGGCTGCTGACGGAAGCCAACGGCGCCCTGGACATCGAAAAACGACGGAAAATCTTCTGCGACCTGGAAAAAATCCAGCAGGACCGAGGTTCCATCGGCAACGCCTTCTGGATCAACGTCTGGACCATCGCCCGGAAACAGGTCCGGAACATCCATGCCCACCCGAGTCTGTATTTTAATTTTGCGGATGTGTGGTTGGACGCTTGATGGTCTGAACCGGGATTTACAGGATTAAAGGATTGGCTGGATTGGGGATTTCCTGGTCCGGCCAATCTCTTCTGTCTGAACCGCTGATTCACGCAGATTTACATGATTTCGCAGAAAGTTGACAAAATTCCACGCTGGCGGATTACCGGTTTCAAAACATTTGTTCCGCACTGTGGCCCGACCCTATCAGCGCAATCTGCTCAATCTGCGGCAATCTGCGGTTCAGACAATTGAAAAAAGATCAAACCCCTTTCCTGCAAAATTTCCAAGTCCCCCCTTTCCTCCATAACTGGACCGACCGCTTCCTCGAACCCGCCGACATCGACATCGGCCAGGCTTTTGCCGAATCACCGGGTAACGCGGCGAGCAGGTTTTCCGCGACAGCTCTCGACCGCGCGTTTCGCCGGGGCATCCTCCGCAAGACTGCGGACGGCCGGTTCGAACTCGCCGATTTCCATTCGCGATTTGAGATATGGGCGCTTTTCGAGGGATGGAAAGACGTGCCGGAGAGCGTCAAGAAAAAGTTGAACGCATGGGAGCTGGACAGCTACATCGACCATGTCGCCGGGCGGGTCGAGGGGTTGAAATCCGGCGCGCGACGAGCGCCCGGTGAAATCTACCCCACCTATTTGCTGTTGCCTGAAGCCGAACTCGTAATCGACCGGGCCCCGGCGATCTTCCTGTGGCCGTGCAACTGCCGGGCCATGGCGCGGGGGTGCAAGGGCGACCTGTACACCTGCCTTCGGTTCGACAATTCCCGGGACATCGGATGGGAGATTTCCAGGGAACGGGCCATGGACATCGTTCGCGAAGCCAACCGCCGGGGACTGATGCAAAGCGGCGAGATCGGCGTGGCGCCGGACGGGCGGCTGTTGGGGGCCATCTGCAATTGCTGCGCGGACTGTTGTTATCCCCATCAGGCGGCTCGACGGCTGGGAGCGGAAAAGCTTTGGCCGGAGACGCGGTATATCGCCCGGCATCCGCCCGATCAGTGCAATGCTTGCGGCCGGTGCGTCCGGCGGTGCCCCTTTGAAGCTTTCGATATGGTGAAGCACGACGATACAAAAACCCGACAAATCCACTTCCTTCCGGATCGCTGCCGGGGCTGCGGCCTTTGCGCCGCGGGCTGTCCGGAAAAGGCCCTTGTAATGGAACGGATCGGGCCGCCTATCGAGGCGATCCTCTCGCCGGTCTCATCTGATCCATAAACCGCCCGCTGTTTTCACTCACCGCCGTTTTCCGCCAGCGTCACCAACAAATGCTCCCTCGCCCGGGACGCCGCCACGTACCGTTCGCACCGGGCCATCAGTTCGGCGGTTCCCAGGTGGTTCATGGAGTCGGCCGGGTCGGCGCAGGCCAGGGCGATGGCCCTGAATTCCAGCCCTTTGATGCGTTTGATGGTCCCCATTCTCACGCCGGGTTCTTCTTAGCAGGGATCCCCAAAATCCGGTAGAATCAGGATTTCTTGGCCCAAAAAGTTTTCATTATAATTAAAACTTATCGCTTAATCCGACTATGTTTTAATTGTGATGAAAATATTTTGGCCTTCAAAAAATGATCCGCGACTATACTTGGATCGATCTTTTCCAATTGAGCGTTCTGCGAAATGTAAAACTTTTGTCATGAACGCGTCATGAAGTCCTGACTACACCGCCATAAGTGCTGTAACACATATAAAATACAGCATTTAAACCCGGATAAGGATGTCCAGCGGCGTAATGTCTCGATTGGGCCGCGCGGGTTGCTTTTTTCCCCCCAATACGAAATAATTGAATTTAGCCCGTGAAATTCATCGGGCGTTTATGGCGCATCCCAATCAGCGTCATATCCTTTTCATTCTTTCAACCAAGACCGCATCCAGGAGAAACGCCATGCAGACCTACTGGCACGATTTTCATATTCCCGTCATGGGCACCGGCCATTCCGTGGACACGCCCATCCGGGTGGCGCCGTTCGGCATCGCTTCCGCCATTTCCATCGTCGATCATCTGCTGCTGGAAAAGATTCGGCGGTTTTACTGCGAAAAATTCGATTTTCCATACACCCGGATCTCCAAGACCGAATGGGACGCCCGGGCCAGGATGATCACCGCCTATCTGAATACGGTGGAAAAGATAGTCCGGATGAAGATGGAAGCCATCAAACGGCAGTCCTTTTTCGCGGCAAACGACAAGGCCAAATACTTCAACCTGCTGCCGGACTTCAGCCCCCTGAAAGTCGCCTATAACCGGTTGATGAACATCGAGAATCCTGAAGAGAGAAAAGATCTGGAAGCCGAGTTGACCGAAAAGATGACGCCGGGCGCCATCGACGTCAACATCATGGTCAAGGTGGACCGGCCGGGATGCGACGCGGCCGGACAACCGCTTTCCGAGGAGTTCAGCGACGCCAAGGCGGCCCTTCGGGGATACGCCGAGAGCGTCCTCGAATCGTCGGTCATCTTTTCGGCCGGAATCAACCAGAGCCTCTACAACTACATGGTCCGGTTCAGCGATTTCTACCGCGACAAAACCGGCGAAATGAAAAAGAAGATCACGGTCAAGGTGAGCGATTTCCGGTCGGCCATGATCCAGGGCAAGTATCTGGCCCGCAAGGGGCTGGAGGTGAGCGAGTTCCGGATTGAATCGGGGCTCAACTGCGGCGGCCACGCATTCGCCAGCAACGGCCATTTGCTGCCGTCCCTCCTCCACGAATTCCGGGAAAAGCGGGACCAGCTCGCCCAACAGTTCCGGCCGGCGATCCTGAAATTTTACAACAAGATGGACTGGGAATACCCGGCGTCGGCCCTAAACGAGCGGCCGCTGATCACCGTCCAGGGCGGCATCGGGACCAACGGAGAGGCTCGGCGGCTGATCGAGGACTACGGCATGGACCGGACCGGATGGGCCAGCCCCTTCCTCCTGGTGCCCGAAGCGACCCCAGTGGACCGGTCAACCCTGGAACTGCTCAAGGCGTCCAAAGAAGAGGATCTTTACCTGAGCGGGGCGTCCCCCATGGGCGTGCCCTTCAACAACATCCGCCTGTCGGGGTCGGATCGGTACACCCGGCAACGGGCGGAAGGGGGGACGCCTGGTTCCGCGTGCCCCAAGGGATTGCTCATGGGGCCCACCCCCTATGGTTCGCAGCCCGTCTGTACGGCCTCGAAGCGGTTTCAAACGGACCGGATCCGGGAAATCGCGGACCTGGACATGGTGGACGCGGAAAAGGCGCGGCGCTGCGCGGCGGTCACCGAAAAGATCTGCCTCTGCGAGCATCTGGGAAACGGCGCATTGATCGCCCTGGGCATCAAACCCGAGGCGGGATCGCCCCAGGCCATCTGCCCGGGCCCCAACATCGCCTGGTTCCAGGGCGAGTACACCCTCCAGGAAATGGTGGACCACATCTACGGCCGCGGCGACAGCCTGGTTCCGGCGGAACGCCCCCACATGTTCTGCAAAGAGCTGGAGATGTACGTCGATGCGCTGGAAAAGCTGGTGGAAAAGGACGCCGGGGCCGACCGCTGGGCTGGCGCGGTAATCGCGTTCAAAGAGAACATCGAGAAGGGGATGGCCTACTGTCTCGAACTGGCCGGAAAGACCCCCTATCCCGGTGAAAACCTGGCCTCCATCGCGCCCTGCGTCGCCGGCCAGAAAGCGCGGCTGGCGGGCATTGTCGCGGCCTTTGAAAACAGATTGGAAGACGCGCCCAACTGATGCTGTCCCGTTTTCGGAGGCTTGCGACCCGCTCCCGGACCAATTCAGGAATAAATACGATTCCCTTGCGGCCGGGGGATTCAGCCCCCGGCGGCCGGGAAGCGGCGTCGGGGAAGTAGCGGATTCCTACCGGAGATTACCATTCCCTCCCCATTGATCGGAACTGTGGTTTTATGGAATACAAGGGGTTAACGCGCACAGGGCGCGACCACCGGCAGGAAGGCGTTAACCGATGTTTCCCCGAAGAGACTGCACAAAGAATGCCCGTTGGAAAACAAAGCCCATAACACGATCTATATCGGGCGGAACGAATCGACGATTCTGGTCTGTCCCAAATGCCGGCACACGATGATGCTCGACTGCCGCGAATACATCGACGCCGAGGGAAAGGTTCACATACGGCACAGTTGCGCCTGCGGCCATTCGAATCTGGTGTTCCTGGAAAGGCGGAGATCCTTGAGGAAAAACACCTGGTTGCCGGGATTCTACGCGCCGGTGTCGAACGGCCGCCACCATCGGATGACGGTGGAAAACCTGTCCCGGTCGGGCCTCAAGTTCGAAGTGACGGACGCCCCGCCTCCCCGCATCGGCGAAGAACTGATGGTCGGGTTCCACCTGGAAGACGCGGTGCGGACTTACATCCTCAAAAAGGTCATCATCCGCGAACTGTCCGACGAGGCATACGCCCACGCCAATTTCGCGCCCTCCACGGAAACCGCCACCCCGGCGGAAGATGCCTGCGACAGGGCCATCGCCAATTATCTGTTTTCTGAATCTTAACCGAAACGAGGATGATCGAATGACCTCAGATGCACTGTTTCAGGAGATCAAGGACCGGTTAGAAGACATCCAGGGAAAGACGGAACTCGGGATACCCATCAAGAAGTTCGAGGACGAACTCCGGGACATCAAGCGGGGTCTCCTGGTGGAATGGATTCATTGCAAACGGCGGCAGAAGCACTCCTACAAACAGATTGAAGACATCCTCAACGGCGAGGGGGTCCCCACCCTGTCCGGCAAGGGGAAATGGAACTCCCAGACCATCTGCAACATGGTCAAGGTACGATAAATCCAGATTTTTTACTCCCTCATTGGTCGACGCGTGCAAGTCCTAAATCGCTTTTCGCGTATTTCATCCAATCGTTCACACTGCCGGGCGGATTATCTTCAGGCGGCATACAATTCTTTTCCTTCGAGCAGAATGGCCCGGTAGATCAGACTCTTGTCGTCTTTATATTTTTCCAGATCGTTCTCCGTGGCCACCAGAACATCAAAAGGTACGCCAATATCCCGTATGTTCCGATACAACAGTTGCGCGGTGCGTCGCCCATTTGCGAGCCTCATTGGATATCGATGCCGGCGGATGCGAACATCGGCGACAAAATGTTTCGGCTTTCCCGCCCCGCTTCCTCCGGCCGGTCCACGTAAGGATAGAGTTCCAGGCTGATGTGGCCCCGGTATCCCAGCCGGTGGATGGCGTGTAAAACCGACGGAAAATCGATGGCGCCGAGGCCGGGGATCAGGTGGTTGTGGACCCGGGTCGGGGCGATGTCCTCGATGTGGATGTGCCCCACCCATTGGAACAGGTCCTCGAAGGCTGCGGCCGGATCTTCCCCGGCGCAGTAGAAATGGCCGATGTCGAAGTTGAGCCCCACGGCCGGCGATTGGATCTCTCCGATAAAGGGCCGGAACTCCGAACTCCGTTCAATCAGCAGATCGGGCTCCGGCTCGATGAGCAGCTTAACCCCCAGTCTCTCCGCGAGGGGGATGACCCGGTCCAGCTCCCGGTGAAACAGCCGCACCGCTTCCTCCCGCGACATTCCCTCCGGAATCGGTCCGCCGGGCGGGATGGAGATGTTGTCGCACCCCAGAAACCGGGCGATCCTCAGACACGACAGGGTGTGCCGCACCCGGATCTCCCGCCGTTCCGGTTCCGGTTCGATCCAGGAGGGCAGATAGGTGTCGCCCACGGCGAAAAGGGTGAAGGAATTGAGATTGGTGGGCGTCAAGCCGTGGGTTTCGAGGGCGTCTTTGACCCCTTTGAGAGCCGCCTCGTCGTAGTCGTCGGGGTAGAGGTGGGGCCGGTCGCACATGATTTCCGCGCCTTTGAACCCGAGGCGGGCGATCCGTTCCAGGGAGTCCGCCAGGCCGTATTTGACGAATGCGTTGGTGCTGTAGCCGAATATCATGGGGTTTCTTTCACGTCGGGTTGATGGCCGATGGCCGTTTCGCATGCTCTCCCCAGCGCCGCCAGCGCTTGGAGCTGGTCCTGGAAGGCGATGGGCGGATGGTCGCCCATGGGTTTTTTGTAGAAGAACCCCAGTTCCGGAACGAGGCCGGACCGCCCCGCCAGTTTCAGGGTCGCCATCCACCGGGCGAGGTCCAGGACCATGGGGGCCGCCAGGATCGAGTCCCGGCCCTGGAGGTTGAGCCGGAGGCTCATGGGCATGCCGAACATCCCCTCAAAGTCGATGACGTCCCAGGCCTCCTTGGCGTCGCCCCGGGGCGGATAATAATCGATGTGGACCTTGTGGGCGGAGACGCCGTACCGTTCGCCCACCGGGTATCCGAGGATGTCGTCCAGCAATTGGGTCTTGTTGGAGAGCTTCCCCCGGGCGCGGTCGGGGTCCATGAGGTTCCGGCCGTCGGCGTTGCCCAGGATGTTGAGGCTGTACCATCCGTCCACAAAGAGGCTTCGGGCCTTGAGGGCCGAGGCCAGGACCACTTTAAAATACGTCTGGCCTGTTTTGCCGTCCCGTCCCGACAGCGGAACGCCATGGGCGACGGCCTCTTCCACGATGGCGTCCGTCTCGATGATGTTGGGGGTGAAGTTGACCACCGGCACCCCGGATCGAACCGCCGCCAGGCCATAGGCCAGATCCGGGCAGGTATCGGGATGATACGCCCGGCGGAGCCCCTCGACCCCCTTGCAGTCCTCCGGGTCCGGCTGCCGTCCGGAGGGGAGGAGGTTGACCAGGACCGGCGCCGCGCCGGGATGGGCGTCCCGGAAAACGGCGATGTCCTCCATCAACCGGGCTGTCTGGGACTCGAGATCCGGAAGCGCCGGCGGATGAATCACGGGCAGAAACGCCAGGCGGTCGGCGCAGGCGGACAGAATGTGGGGCGGCAGAACGCCCTGGACCTCGGCCGAACGGGCCATGCTCTCATGTGATAAATCCCAGCCGGCCACACAGATTTTTTCGGGCGGACCCAGCCACGGGAACTGATGAGCGGTGGTCATGCTCGACAGAATCGGCGCCGGATTTTCGTGGAGAACTTCCGCGGCCACCGCCAGCGTCGATCCGATGGCGCCCTTGGCGCCGGCGATCATGAGCAGAAGCGATGAGGTTCGAGAAGGGGCGTTTGGGGTCATTCCGGTATCCTTGCGTTGGGTTCCATGTCCACTCAGAAAAGCGTCCTCCAAACCGAAGACTCATATCAATTTTTGGGGGATTGCGCAAGCCGGAGGTCGGATTTTTTCCCGGCCTTCATGAGATGGAACGTGTTGCCGATGACGCTCAGACTGCTCATGAGCATGGCGCAGACCGCCACCAGGGGCGTGAGCAGCCCGGCCATGGCCACGGGGATGGCCACGGCGTTGTAGAGAAAGGCAAAGACGAGGTTCTGCCGGATTTTTCGGTTGACCCCGCCGGAGAGATCGAAAAAATCGAGGATCTGCGACAGGTCGCCTCGCATGAGGATGACGTCCGCCGCCTCCCGGCCCAGATGGCTGCCGGAATGTACGGCCATTGCCAAATCCGAGGCCGCCAGGGCCGGGGCGTCGTTGACGCCGTCCCCCACCATGGCCGTGGGGCGGCCCGTCTCCTGAAGGGACCGGATGTGCGCCGCCTTGTCCTGGGGCAGGAGGTTGGCGTGGGCCTCGGCGACGCCCAGGCCGCGCGCCGCCGCGTCGACGGCCGCCTGTCCGTCGCCGGAGACCATGGCCACCCGGAACCCGTCTTTTTTCAGAGAGGCCAGCACGCCGGCGCTTTCGGGCCGGAGGGCGTCTCCGAACCGGAACGCCGCGGCCGGGCGATGGTCCAGGCTCATGAAAACGGTGGAGAACAGATCCGCGGACAGGGCTGAAGACGGCGCATCCAGGTCGCCGTCGAGCGTTTCGGAAACAAAGGCCCCTGATCCGAGGCGGATTTCGGCGCCCTCCCAGCGACCGCTGATCCCGTTCTCGAAGGATGCTCTATGGCCCACCGCCAGGGGAACGAGGCCCTCGCTCCGGGCCGCGCGCCGGAGTTCGGCGGCCACGGGGTGATCCGAATCGGCCTCCAGCCCGGCCGCCAGGGCCAGGGCCGTTTCCCGGTCCAGGGGGGCCCGGGGACGGATGTCCGACAGCCGCCACCGCCCCTGGGTCAGGGTGCCGGTTTTGTCGAATACGACGGCGTCGATCTTCTCCGCGGCCTCGAAGGCGGAGAAGTCGCGCACCAGCAGGCCCCGCCGCCCTGCCAGGGAGATGCCGGCCACCCGGGTCAGGGGAATGGCGATGCCCAGGGCGCAGGGGCAGGAGATGACCATCACCGTCACCGCCCGCACCATGGCCGCGTCCGGAGAGCGGCCGGCGGCGAGACAGAACAGGGCCGCGGCGACGGCCAGGGAGACGATGAGCGGCACGAACCACCGGAGGAGTCGGTCCGTCCTTCCCTCCAGCCGGGACCGGGTCGCCAGGGCCTTTTCGAAGATGTCGAGCATCCGGCCCAGAGTCGAAGCATCGCCCACGGCGTCGGCCCGCACCGTAAGGTCCCCCTGGAGGACCCGGACCCCGCTCCGGATCCCGTCTCCGACCTTTCGGCCCGCCGGCCGGGCTTCGCCCGTGAGGGAGGATTCGTCCATCAGGCCGCCGCCGGTCAGCACCACGCCGTCGGCCGGGACCGTCTCCCCTTCCGCCACCCGGAACACATCCCCTTTCCGCAAGCCTTCCGCCGCCATGTACCGGCCTCCGGGAAACCCCTCCGTGCAGATCCGCGTTTTGGCGGGCCGAAGGGAGAGGATGGTCTCCAGTCCCTGCCGGATTTCCTCCTTGGCCCTGCCTTCGATGGCCTTGCCCAGGAGCACCAGCGTGACGAGCATGGACGAGGTGTCGAAATAGAGATGAATGCCGCCTGCGATTAGGTTGACGACGCTGTAAAAAAAGGCGCTGAAGGCCCCGAGGGTGATCAGGGCTTCCATGCCGAAGGCCGCAGCAAAAAGGCCGGACAGGGCCCGGCGGTAGATGGGGTATCCGCCGTAAAAGAGAACGATGCCGGCCATGAAAAACAAGGGCCAGGAGAGGTTGCGGATGGTCTCCCGGCCGAACTGGCTGAAAAATCCGGCGTACAGGCCGAAGGAGAGCATCATGACGTTCATGGTGAGAAAGGCGGAGACGCCGAACCGAATGAGGTCCTTTTTGCGCTCCATGGCCGCCGCGGATGCGTCCGGTCTGGCGGCCCGGTAGCCCAGCCGCCCGATGACGTCGGTGATGGCGTCCGGCGTGGCGAGGCGGGGGTTGTAGGTGCAGGTGATCCGGTCGGTGGAGAAATTGCACGAGACATCCCGGACGCCCTCCCCGCCTTTCAGGGCCGCCTCGATGACCCAGGCGCAGGCCGGGCACCACATGCCGTCGATCCGCAGTTGAAGCGACAGCACATCATCCGGCGTATCGGTGGAGGTCGGCGGGTCCGCTTCAAGGGGTTCGGAGGCAGGCGGGGGCGCCGGTATGTCGGCTTCCGCGGCGGGGATGATCCCCAATGCCTGGCAGTTAAGGAAGAGGTCGGTCTCCCGGAAACTGGCGGGGTCCGGGGCGTTGGCCGCCTCCATGAGCATGGCGAAGACCTGCCGGCACCCGGTGCAGCAGAACCGGTACCGGCCGTCCGGATAATCGGCGGTGATGGAAAGTGTGGGAAGGGGGAGACCGCACAGGTCGCATCCCCCGGATGGGGCTGTCACCGAACGCCGAGGGATTTCACGTAGGCGATGATCTTCCAGCGATCCTCGATCGCGATGGTGGACGCCAGATCGGGTTGGCGGCCGCCCGGAATGCCGTAGCTGATCTCTTTGAACATCTTGCCTTGAGACTCGGCTTGCACTTTTGGGCGCCGGAGATCGCCGGGAAGCGGTTGAAAGCTCTGCCCCACCGTGCCGTATCCGTCGTGGTATTTGCCATGGCACTGGATGCAGTAAAGACCGTAGAGGTTCGATCCGGCGGCGACGGTTTGGGGATCATCCATGGCGACCGGGGAGGTCAGGTCTTCGGCGGGGATCGCCCGGTAGATCGCCTCCGCCGCGTCCATGGGGACCGCGCCCCCGGATACGGCCATGATCGGTTCTTCGTGGGGCCGCACCGCCGGGGTTTCCCACATCCGTCCCCATTCGCAGGAGGCGATGGACAGGATCGACAATATGAGGAACAGTCGCAAATAGTTGTTTTTCATCATTCCCCCCCGGCGCCTCTGACGTGTTGCGGATTGGGCAGTTTCTGGTAGACGGCATAGGGCGACTGGCCCGGTACATCCTTTACGGGACGATAATCCCACGTCGGCTGCCCCATGTCGCCGACCACGAAAAAGGCGAAAAACCCTTTAATCAGGATGCCCGCGGACAGCAAAATCACCACGGCCCACGTGAGCCGGGCCGACTCCCGGGGGATATGCTTGAAATTGGGGTCTTGAATATCGTTCATATCTTCACTCCCAGTAAACCGGTCATCAGAATGTAGAAAAACCCCCAGATGATCGTCCCGGCGATGACCAGGATCAGGCACAGGGGGAAGGGCGCATCCATGTCCTTGATGTTCGCGGGGAACTCATACTTGACGGTATGCATCCTTTTGGCGGAATTGCGGGTGCGGAAATGGCTGTATCCCAGCGCCAGACCGAAAATCACCATGAAAACGAGCGTCGGCAGCAGGTATAAAATGACGTGTTGAAAATTGAGCAGGTCGAAATGTCGCATGGATCGCTTTCTCCTGGTTAAGTCTTGTTATGTCGGGGACATGAGGGAAAAGACCAGCACGGCGGCCGTCGCCGCCAATCCGGCGAAGACCAGAACCCCGAGCGCGTAGATCTCGAATCGATGCCGACGGGTCGCCTCCGCGGGTTTTTCATCGGGATCGCCGACCAGGGGCAAAAACCTTGCCCGCTGCTGATCGCTGAATTGCCCGTTTTTCACCGCCCAGAGGAACACCGCCAGACTGACGGCGAATCCGATGAGCATGTAGGTGACGAAATAGGGGTAATACATCAGAAATAGCGCCTGTAATCTTCGATTTTGGCCGATAACCTGTTGGCCAACACGGCGTTGGCTTCGCCCAACGCTTCATAAATACCCTTGGCCTCTGCATGATAGTCCCGGATCTTTTGCGTTTCCCAGTAGTGGGGCGGCGGTTGCAGGTTGGTGATCCGGTCCGCGAGCTTGACCATCCAGATCTCTCTGGGTTGATCTTTGATTCGTCGGAGGCTGTCCGCCATCCTTTCCGATTTGTTGTCCAGTCCCTCCTCTTTGCTAAGGGCCGACACCCCGTCGGCGACGGCTGCGCCGAATAAGGCTTCCACATTTTCATAAGAAATTCCGCTGTCCTCGATCACATCATGGAGCAACGCGCACTGAACGGCGAGGTCGGGATGCGCGACCCCGTCATCTGCGGAAGCAATCGCCGTCATCACCTCCATGGCCACATTGCACACATGGGCCAGGTAGGGCATTTCGCTGCCCGGCACGGTCTGGCCGTGGTGGGCATGGGCGGCGAAGTGGAGGGCTTGGGTGTAGGCATCGGGCGACCAGAGCATATCGGCGTCTCACGGCTCATACGCCGCATCAATGCCTTTGGGCTCGGCATCCGCGTCACTTTCGTTGATGAAATACACCGCCACGTAGTTGCCCACCTCCCAGATCTTTTCCGATTCCAGATCCTTTTTGAAATAGGGCATGGCCGTGCCGGT
>JAABTM010000358.1 GCA_011389855.1 Desulfobacteraceae bacterium | reverse complement strand
CATCGGGCGGAGCTGGGCTACTGGATCGGAAAGCCCTACTGGGGAAACGGTTACTGCACCGAGGCGTCCCAGGCCGTTATGGCCTTCGGGTTCGACCGGTTCGGGCTGAACCGGATTCATGCCCGTCATGTGGCGAAAAACCCCGCCTCCGGATGCGTCATGAAAAAGCTGGGCATGACCCGTGAGGGCCTCCTGCGCCGCCATGTGCGGAAATGGGGGCAAATCGACGACCTGGTCCTGTACGGCATCCTGAAGAGAGAATGGCGTGGACCGGTTCTGCATGCGGGTGTTTGAAATCCGGATCTACTTTTTGCTTTTCTTTGTAAACTCCTTTTCGAACGCGTCCCACTGCTTCTGAAGGAAGGAGGTGGCCTCCTTTCCCATAGCCATGGCCTGTTCCACCTTCTCGGAGGTCTGGATGTGGAAATGGAGGATTTTGACAGGGTCTTTGCCCTTGTTTCGGAGTTCCTCCGCAAGGTTGAGGATTTCGCGTTCTTCTTCCGAAAGATCGGCGGACTCGGCGCGGCGCTCGCTCATGTTTTGACTCCTTTTCTTATTCTTCCGTCATTTTCGATGTCAGCTTCCGGAACTCCTCCCGCATCTCCCGGTTGTCGAAGGTGAGAAGGTCCGGCGTCTGTAGGGCGCTCAGGGCGTTGAAGAATCGGTCCGCGTTGCGCATGACCGCGATCAGTGCATAGGCCGTGGAAACGGTGTGGTAGGTGTTTTCGGCCACCTCGAACTCCCTCAGAATTTTCGACCGGGAAGCCGTCACCCGCTCCCGGTTTTGCCGGAGATACCGCATGTAGAGCCCCGCGGTTTTATCCGTCAGCCGCTGGGCCTCCAGGTTGGCGACATACTGTTCCCGGTGCTGGGGCGCGCAGTTTTTCAGGAGCGTTTCGGTCCCCGCCATCAGGGCCCGGTTCTCCTCGGCGATGGCCTCCAGGGCCGGCAGATGGCGCTCGTCGATCCGCTCGATATAGGTCTCCTGGAGATGGAGCAGGGTCTTGAGCAGCACCACGTGCATGCCGTAATACCGCCGGGCGGTCTCGATGTTCTCCCTTGAATCCTTGGTCAGTTCCCGCAGTTTTTCGGTCAATATCTTGATGTTGTCGAAGACCGCGATCATCTCCACGTCGTCGTCTCCGGTGACGCTGTAGATGAGGGTGTCGATCTGGTCCTCGGTCAGGACGATGCCGATGGATTCGATCTTCTCCAGGAAAAGGGCCTTGAGGGCCGCGATCCGGTCCTCGTTTTCGTCGATGGACGCCTGGTAATCCGCGATCTTCTCCTCGTAATCCGCCACATCCTTTTTCCAGACTTTCCAGCCGGCCACCTTGTCCGGGGCCATCAGCTTTTCGGTCTGGAGCCTGCTGATCCGCTTGCGATAGTCCCGCACGTTGCCCTGTGCGGCCCTGATCTCCTTCTTGATCTCCGTCAGGTCGGAGATGTTGAGGATATCGATGACTTCCTCCAGAAGCTTTTCAATATCCGCTTCCAGAGAGTCCTTGTCGTTTTTGAACGGAACCCAGGAGGCGTCCGGCGCCGTCCGCTGTTCGTTGATCAGGGTCAGGGCCTCGTCCAGCTCGCCGTGGAGCTTGTTCCACTTCTCGCCGATGCCCGCGGCATGGGCGTTCGTCAGGACAAGGCCGAAAAGGATCGCCAGCACGGCGGTCGGGACCAGCCATTTAACGGGGCTGATCCGGGGCAGGGCCGCGCAGTCGGGTCGTCTTATGTGGAGGATGTTTCCCCTATGTGAAGTTCGCATATTCGTCTGAAATGATATCCGTAGATTGAAAGATTTACGGCCCGGGAAAAGAGCCGGGGCCTTCTGAACAGGGTCCAGGTCAACAGCCGCCAGTACTGGAACCGTTCCTTGCCGAAGATGCCCAGCCGGACGATGGACCGGAACAGGGCCAGAAACCGTTGAAAATTAAAAGGCAGCCTGGCTTCGGGAGGGTTGTATTCCCGCAAAAACACCTTGATTCGATCATAATAGTGCTTGGGCGAATAGATGTGGTTCATGACGGACCGGTACCCTTCGTGAAGGGCTTCCAGCCCCATTTGGGGGACGATGTTGGTGGTGCCGTCGACGTTGTCCCCCGACATGATGCCCAGCAGCCGTCCCTCCTTCTCGAGCCGTTCGAACAGTTGGGTTCCGGGGGGCGCCTGGAGCATCCCGACCATGGCGGTGACGATGCCGCTCTTCTGGATAAAGTCGATCTGCCGCTGGAAGATGGACGAGGTGTCGCAGTCGAACCCCACGATGAACCCTCCCAGCACCTGGAGTCCGGATCGCTGGATGGTGTGGACGTTGGAGAGCAGATCCCGGTTTTTGTTCTGATTTTTCCGGCACTCGGCCAGGCTGTCCTCGTCCGGGGATTCGATCCCGATGAAGACCGAGTCGAACCCCGCCTTGACCATCATCTCCATGAGTTCCGGATCATCGGCCAGATTGATGGACGCCTCGGTGTAAAAGACGCAGCCCTTTTTGTCCTTCCGCCACTCGATCATGGCGGGCAGGAGTCGGGTCTTGAGGTATCGCTTGTTCCCGATGAAATTGTCGTCCACAAAGAAGATGTTGCTTTTCCATCCGGCGGTGTAGAGACGATCCAGCTCCCCGGTAATGGCTTCCGGCGTCTTCATGCGGGGGCGATGGCCGAACAGGGTGGTCACGTTGCAGAATTCGCAGTTGAAGGGACAGCCCCGGGAGAACTGGATGCTCATGGATGCGTATTTCTTCATGTTCACAAGCTCCCACAAGGGCGGCGGCGTCTGGTCCAGATCGCAGAATTCATCGGAACTGTAAATCCGCTTTGGCCGGCCCTTTTGCAAGTCCTCCAGAAAGGGCGCTAACGTCAGTTCGGCTTCGTTTAGCACCAGGTGATCGACGTCCCCGAATTCCCCGGGCTCCCCGGTAAAGAGCGGTCCGCCGCCCACGATGATCGTTCCCGCCGCCTTTGCCCGGGCGATGATTTCCACGGCCGATTCCCGCTGGATAGCCATGGCGCTGATGAACACCATGTCGGCCCACTCCAGGTCCGCGTCGGTCAGCTTGTCCACATTGACGTCCACCAGACGTTTGGGCCACTCCGACGGCATCAGGCCGGCCACGGTGAGCAGGCCCAGGGGCGGATAGGCGGATTTTTTCCGGATGAATTTGAGCGCGTATTTGAAACTCCAGAAGGTTTCGGGAAATTCGGGATAAATAAAAAGGGTTTTCATCATGGCGGTCTCCTTCTTGCGTTCATGGAATGTCCATCGCGGATGCTGTGGATTGTATCCAAGTTTCCCCCATTCTATCACGCCCCCTTTCCGCCGCACAACACGGATCGGGGCCGAAGCAGGATGGGCAAGGGCGCGGAGACAAAAAACCCTTACGCCAGTCGTTCCAAAAAAGCCTCGGCGGACAAATCTTTCCGGACATGGACGTCGTAGTCGACGCCCCTGTCGGCCCACCGCCGGTAGAGGGCCTCCCGGTAGGAGAGCAGGGACGGATAGCACCGGCCCAGCGAAGCTTCGTCGCTCTCATCGGCCCGTCGAGTGAACATTTGGCCCCAGATGACGGGCCGCGGCGACGCCAGGTAGGCCGAGAGCATATCCTGGGTCACCGAGGGCGTGGTCCGGAGGTGCACCACCCGGGTCAACCGGCGCAGGGTCCGGATCAACTCGTGGCCGGTGTAGATGACGCTGCCCGTGGTGTCCACCACGATGTTTTCGCCGGGGGGCGACCGGTGCTTGATGTGGTCGAAGATCTCCTTCAGCACCTCGCCCTCCTTCTGGAGGTAGGTCGTTTCCCGCGACCTGTAGCCCGGCGTATACGGGAAGCCCATCCATTCCCCCAGATCCATGCGGCGCCCGTCCGGTCGCTTCAATGCGCCGTCGAGCTTTTGGGTGATGAGATCGTCGCAGCAGAACCGCTTGAATCCAGCCTCTTCCAGCTTTTTTGACCAGTAGGATTTTCCCAGTCCGGACATCCCGACGATCGAGAGTTTCATCATGCGCCTACCGTTTCCATCTTTTATGATATGGGGAAAACCCCCTTGGCTCTCGGGCCACCCTACAGCACCCGGCGGTCATAAGTCAATACGCCAAGGCCATGGCGCCGCTCGCCTTTTGCCGCGCCTATTCAAACTGCTCCTTAAACGCTTCAAACTGAGTCTTCAGCGCCGCCAGGGCCGATTCCAGATCCGCCACCCGGTCTTCCAGTCGCGCCACCCGGTCGTTTTCAACCGGAACGTCGGAGACCTCCGCGGCCGGCGCCACGAATTCAAACGCCTCCTCTTCCGGGTCCACCTTGCAGAAAAGGTGGACGAAGCGGTTCTCCTTCTGCCCCGGACGGCGCGGGCGTTCCAGGACAAAGGGACCGTTTTCGTGGGCCGCCAGCTTCTCCAGCGCCCGTTCCACCGCCGACAGGCCGGGGGGTTCATTCAGCAGGCGGGCGGATCGGGAGCGGAGTTCGCCCGGGGTCTGGGGGCCCCTCAGGAGCAGTTCGCAGAGGAGGGCCACTTCCGTTGTGTTGAACTCCGCGGCCTCCTTCATGTTGTGCTCGTATTTGAGAGCGCGGCTCCCGTGGGTCTTGACCTGCCAGACCAGGTGCTGATGGCGCAGGCTGTGCAGGGCGGTCTCCACCGCTCCTCCGTCCAGGGCCATGACCGGGTCCCGGTTGGACTTCTGGTTGCAGGCGTTGATGAGGGCGTTGAGGGTCAGCGGATAATAGTCCGGCGTGGACATCTCTTTCTCGATGAGCACGCCCAGCACGCGGGCTTCGACGGGGGTGAGTTCGTAGTTCATTGAGGCTCCGGATTTTTTAAAAAAAGGGACAGAGGGACAGAGGGACAGAGGGACAGAGGGACAGAGGGACAGAGGGACGGTAT
>JAABTM010000357.1 GCA_011389855.1 Desulfobacteraceae bacterium | reverse complement strand
TGGTGGGGCCAGGGCGTAATGGGGCAGGTGGCCTCGCCGATCCGCTCCCCGCCGTTGGGAAGGGCCGGGGCCGCGTGGATGTACGTCCAGACGGCTTTCCGGAGATCGGAGGATGGGAGGGACAGCGGAGGGGGGTCGTCGGACGCCTGTTGGGGCGGTTCGTCGTCCGCATCGGCCGATGGATTGGTTTGCCATGGCTTGACCGGCTCCCGAACTGCCAGCCGGGCCGGCAGCCGGTCGTCTTCCGGCAGGAATTTCAGCAATTCGTCCCGCACCGCGGTCGGCACGTCGATGACGATGGCGGTTTTGGCCTGGTCGGCCCAGAGCCGGTTGAAACTCGTCTCCTCGGCGTCTACATGGTCCGCGGACGGTCCCCAGGAGGTGAAGACGTGGAAGCTGTCGAAATTCCCGGTCCAGCCGCTTTCGGATTCGTTGACGCTGCCGTTGAAGGCGATCCGGTCCCCGGCGGCGTCCAGGATGATTCCGGCCTTTTCATGGAAGATGGCGTAGCCGGTGACGGGCTTTCGGCCGGCGTCGCAGGGGACGGCGACCTTTACGTCCAGATGGTCTTTGGCCACCATCCAGGCCAGCAGTTCCAATGCCTGGATCGTTTTTGAATCGTCGGCGGACAGGGGCGTATCGAGGAGACGGGCCGCCACGGCGTCCCGGAGCGAATGGCCTGCGGCGATGGCGTCGGCTTCGGGTTTGTCCAGGGTGCAGCCCACGATGAGGCGCATTCGGCCCTTGTTGCGGATCAGCCCTTCCACGCCTTTGGCCGCGGCGGCCAGGGCCGACGCCTTGAAGTACCCGGTGGACCGGTCGTACCGGACGGCCCGGGCCAGGGCCGGGAGGTAGAAGGTCTTGAGGAGGCTGCCGTCTTCGGGGGAGTATTTGAGTTTCCAGGGGATGTCGGAAAGACGGTTTATTGTGGCCATCAGCATCCCACGGTGTGGACGACCTTTCCATCCACGGTTTCGGTCTTCCAGAACAGTTTGCTCTTCCAGGACGGCTTTTTCCGCCGATCAAAGACCACCAGCCAGCCTTCATCGCAACCGAGGGTTTCCATGTAGGCGCTTAGTTGAGCCTTGCCCTCTTCGGTGGTCTTATTGTTTCTGCGAATTTTAATTTCAATGGGATAGCGACTGCCGCCATGCTGGATGCAGATGTCAAGGCGTCCCCGGCCCGAGGCCATCTCCCGGGTGATGAAGCGGTCTTGCCCGGCGATTTTCTGCAAAAACGCCATGAGGACCAGATGCGGGGCCGCTTCCTTGTACTGGAACCGCTCCAGCCAAATCTCGGAATGTTCCCGCCAGAACATCTGGAAATTGGTCAGCAGTTTCTTCATATCGAGCCGGTCGTCCTTCATGTAGGCGATGGGCGCATGCCGATCCGATGGGATTGCGTTTTGCGCCTTCATTCCCAGATACCGCACGACGACTTCCGAATAGATGGGATTTGAAAAATAGAGGAGACCGTCGCTTTCTTTCAACAATCCCAGGTCGAGGACATACTGGCAATCGTCATCCAGCGGATCGACGCCTCTGGTTTCGCCCACCAGCAGGGGCTCCACGATTTTCTGCACCCGTTCTTCCTTGAGGCGCTCCAGCAGGCTGTCGATATGGGTGTCGCGGCGTTGGATGATGGTTTCAACGGCCTGATCGACATGGGCGCGGGTCGGCGATTGGGAAACATCATTTTTCAGGATTTTGACCACGACTTCGCGGGCGACGGCGTTGAGCAGCCATGGCTGGCCCTGGGTGTAATGGAAAAGACGGTCCAGGAATTCCGAAGAGAAGCGCTGGCCGGTCTCCCGGGTGTGCTGAGCGAGCAGTTGGCCCACCTCTTCCCTGGTAAAATTCCGCAGCGTCAGGGACTCAGTGACGATGTTGAAAGGGCTGGCGCTGCCCAGGGTTTCCCGGTCCTCCCGGATCTTGCCTTTGTAGTCCCGGATGTTGCGCATGCCGATCAGCCCCACGGAATGGACAAAGGGGATGGTTGATCGGTTGACGTAGCCGTCCCGGATTTGGCGCAAAAAGGAGATGAGTGTGCCGTTTGCCAAACAGTCCGTTTCATCGAACAGGATGACCAGGGGCTTGTCCAGATGGATGCAAAAATCCGTCAAGTATTCCTTCAGGACGGTGTAATAATGTTCGGTTTGCGGTGGTTCAGCCGCCTTCGGCAGGGACGGATTGTATTTTATGGCGGTGCGGATATTGCCGATGATGGCCGGAATCCCTTGGGCGGGATCATTGATGGATTGGGCCGATTCCAGCGAGCAATACAGGGCGTGGTAGTCTCCGGCCGCGTTCATTTCACTTACCAGGTCCAGCAGCAGGGTGGTCTTCCCGGATTGCCGGGCCGCGTGGATAACGAAATACTGTTTCTGCCGGATGAGACCCATCACTTCGCTGCAGCGCAATTCGGACGGCAGCATGTAATGCTCTTCCGGATTGCAGGGGCCGGCGATGTTGAAATAGCGTTGCATGTTGGTCATGGCTTCTCTTTCCACAACTGGAGCTGCTCCGGCTCGTTCACCTGCTCGGTGAAGGCCAGCCGCCGAAGGTTTTCCAGCACTTCGAAATCGTTGGCGGCGGGTTCGACGGCCTTGGCGGGGTCGAAGCCGGTGAAGGTGCGGGAGGGGGGCAGGACCTCCAGCACCGCCTCCAGGGCCATGAGAAAGGCGGGTTCCTTGTCCGTGCCGGCTTTGGCGAGGAGTTCCCGGGCCGCGTCCAGGGTGCGGTTGCGGGCCGCGTTGGCGGCGTGGTGGACGGCGTCGATCATGGCGCGGCGGCCGTCGGCGGGTCCCAGCGCGCCCATGGCGGCCCGGGAAGCGCTGTCTAAAAGGATGACGTTGCTGGTTTTTTTCTGGGCCACTTTCCCGATGATGTCGGCTTCCACGTCGAGGCCCACGACCCGGGCCAGGCGCAGGGCTTCGTCGTAGGGGAACTGGGGGGCCTTGAAGGCGTCCCAGGCCAGGACGAACCATTCGGTGAGGGGGTCCAGTTCGGCCTTGCGCTGGACCTGGGTCAACTGCTCCATCCGCCAGTTTTTCACCTCCCGCCGGGCCGCGTCCAGGGCGTCTTCGGGGGTGGCGGCGTAGGGGTCGAAGTCGTCTTCCTCCAGAAGGGAAAGCTGTCCGCGGCGTTTGGATTCGGGCTTGGGCCGGGGCTGTCCCCGTGTGACGGGCCAGTTCCTGGAAAATTCCTCCAGGGCGGGGCCGAAGCTGGAGAGGTAGAGATCGACGCCCTTGATGCCGGCGGCCTGGAACTCCCCGATGCGCCGGCGGACGGCCTTGCGGACCCGTGGCTCCAGGTCTTCCCAGAAGAGGGTTTCGTCGTCGTCCGAGCGCTTCGGACGGGGGCGGCAGACCAGGAAGATGGTGGAGTTGGCCGCGGATTTGTCCTTGATGTGGAGCGATCCTTCGGCCTCGGTGTTGATGGGCCAGCTCGCGGTGATGACGAACCCGGCCTCCATGAGCCCCTTGGCCAAGGCGTCCCAGGCCCCGGTGGCCTTGTGGGTGAACATGAGGGTCATGACGCCGTCGGGCTTGAGGGTCCGGCGGCATTCGGCGAAGATGGCGGCCATCCGCTCCCGGTAGTCGAGATAGGCGAGGTTTTTTGCGCCTTTTTCTCCTTTGAACTTGGCGGGGTTGGCGACGGCTTCGTTCTCTTTGTCGGTCAGGGGGCGGGTGAAGAATTCGGGGTAGACGTAGCCGGCGGTCCGTTTGAGCCAGACGTAGAAAAAGTCCGAGAGTTCGGCGTACATGACGTTGTCGTAGTAGGGCGGGTCCATGACGACCACGTCGATGGAGGCGTCCTCGATATGGTCGAGGGCGTCGCCGGGTTTGCAGGTGATGGTGATGGGCGGGGGGGTGAAGCGGTTGGGGTCGGGTAAGTCGAATTGTTCGGTGCTGCCCTTTTTTTGACGGTGTTTGCCGGCTTTCCCGGAGAGGTTTTCTTTTGTGGCTTTGGGCTTGGGGGATTTTTTCTTTTTGCGATGCTCTTTGGCGTTAATATCGGGGCGGACGAGGTCGATGAGTTCGGTGATGCATTTGGCGGTTTTTTCGATGGCCCAATCGTAGCCGATTCCAGCGATAAGGGGGGCCATTTCGGCGTATGACCAGACAAAGGCGAAGTCATGGCGATCAAATACCGCGCGTACTCTGGATGTTGATATGTCCCATCGACAGGATCTTGAATTGTAATTCAAAAGCGTGTCAAGAGCGACAGCCAGATATGCAAAAGCTGCACGCGTTGCTTCGCCGAAACCCGGCCTTCCCTGTTCTTCTTCGTATAACTCTCGAAAAATTTCTGTGCTAATGCCGTGGCCAAAGAGTTGTCGTGGGGAGTAGAGGTCGCGCCATAAAGGCATGCCGTATTGAATAGGTCGTGTGTCATTTCCATCACTGGGAAACGCTTCCGTTGGAACCAAATCCAATGCCTCCCATTCTGGCAGCTTTTCCTCCAATGCCGCCTTGACGGCTTCGCTCACATTATCTTCGGGTCGCGGCGCACGATATCCCCGAACCCATTTTTCCCGCTCTTTCCCCGTCTTGGTTTTGACGATAGTCCGCTTTTTGTAAACAATGGCGTAAAGCTGCTCGCCCATGCCGCCGGCCTGGGCCTGTTCCTTCACCTGGTCGCCGTCGATCACACGCCCGCAGTCGGGAAACGGGCAAGTGGCGCTACCTCGCGCCACCGTGCCTTCGGACTGGTCTTTGGCTTTTGGGACGATTTCGAAGGTGCAGGCGCGGCCGGGGGTGTTGGGGCCGCCGGCGGTTTGGGGGTGGAGTTTGACGCCGGTTCCGCCGGGGGCGAGCCGCCAATTTGGAGAAAGGGGAATGAGGCCGTCGCAGTAGGGGCAGGTGATGGTTCGGGACCAGAG
>JAABTM010000356.1 GCA_011389855.1 Desulfobacteraceae bacterium | reverse complement strand
CGTCCCTACAGGACTGAAATTGCAAAAAATGTCCTGTAGGGACATCATAAAATAGCGTGGGAGTTTACTCCCGCGCGGCAAATGGCGAGCGGCGCCGTTGAATTCGCCTAAACGGGTAAAAAGACCGACTGAATCTCATTCATTCACGGGTATTGATCTTAAAAGCGAAACAAGAAAATTGTGTATTTCAATGATCTTACCAAAAATTTTAAGGATGCCAACCATTAACAAAAGCCTTTTTTTCATCCCACTGGCCATCGCACTGTTGTTTTTCCCCGGACTCCCGATTCCGGCCCACGCCGCCCTCTCCTGGGAAACCACCGTTCAAGGCCCCTTCACCTGGGAACAAGCCCTTTCCCATTGCGAAACCCTGGAAACCGGCGGCCACACGGATTGGCGCTTGCCGGACATCAACGAATTGCAGACCATTGTCCGGTATGATTTTTATGATCCGGCCACAGGCGTTTCCGGGGTCCAGTCGGTCTTTTACTGGTCTTCCACCACCCACCATTCCTCCAATGGCAGCGCCTGGGGAATCGATTTCACCGACGGCGACGTGACCACCAAAACCAAAACCGACAGTTTTTACGTTCTGGCGGTTCGCGGCGGCGCCTATTCGCCCAAATGCGTCCTTGACCCGGGCAATGGAAACGGCACGGTCACGGACCCGGAAAGCGGGTTGACGTGGGAACAGGCCACATCCGGCCCTATGACCTGGGAAGAGGCCCTGGCCCATGCCGAAGATCTGAACGTCGGGGGGCATTCCGACTGGCGGCTGCCGGACATCAACGAACTGCAATCCCTGGTCCGCTATGATGAATACAATCCAGCCATTGAAGGGTCGGACTGTTTCAAATACGGCCCGTTCCCGGACATGATCGCCGGTTTTTTCTGGTCTTCCTCCACCCATCATTCATCCAATGGCAGCGCCTGGGGCGTGGATTTCAAAGACGGCGACGTCACAACGCAAACCAAGACGAAAGATTTTTACGTCCGCGCCGTCCGGGGCGGAAGCCACGAACCCCGTTGCACCTCCGATCCGGGCAATGGAAACGGCACGGCAACGGATGCGGAAAGCGGCCTGATGTGGGGGCAAGACACCATCGGCCCCATGACATGGCAGGCGGCCCTGGAACACTGCGAAACCCTGACCCTGGGCAACCATTCCGACTGGCGGCTGCCGGACATAAACGAGCTGCAATCCCTGGTCCGCTATGATTCTTACAATCCCGCCATCCGCGGCTCCGACTGCTATAAATACGGCCCGTTCCCCGACATGGTCTCGGGTTTTTTCTGGTCCTCCACCACCCACCATTCCTCCAACGGCAACGCCTGGGGCGTCGATTTCACCAATGGCGACATCACCACCCAGACCAAGACCGAGCTTTTTTACGTCCGTCCGGTTCGCGGCGGGCAGGCTGACCCGTTGAACCCCTTGACTGTTACCGTTGAACCGGCTCTATCCGGTGAAGCGCCTTTGACGGTTGAATTAACGGCTCAATTGGGGAACGCCGCCCCCGATTATTTCACCTGGGACGTCATGGCCGATGGCGTCGTCGACGCCTCAACCGCCGACGCCGTCACTCGCTTCACGCTGGACGAACCCGGAACCTACCCCATCAAAAGCGTGGTCTACGATCTGAACGGCAACCGCTATGAGAAGATTGTTCAAGTCGAAGTGCTTCCCGCCATCTCGATCACCGAAAACATTCGTTTCGAGCCCTTCTATCCGGCCGACGAAGCCATTCCATCCCCGATCATGCAGGGCGGGCAGGCGGCCCGATGGTACCGGGTGTACCGGGTCTCCGACGGCACACCGGTTCGCAACCGCGAGATTTATTACCGCCTCTTCAAAGACGGCGCGGAAATCGGCGATTTCAGGGGGACCGCTGATGTGGACGGCAGAGGATTCGTCATGCTCCACACCCCGTTGATGACCTCCGGCGGTCACTGCGATTTGGTGGTCACGGACAACAATTTCGATCTCCCGCCATTTGAAGCCCTCGACGAACCATCCTTTGACGTGGCGGTGTCGCCCCGCGAGTTTTCAGAGTCTTACAAATTCCTGATCGGCCTCGGCGCCACCGTGGGGCTTGGCGGGCCGAGCGCCAAATTAGGCCCGATGGAGTTTAAAACCGCCAAACTCGGGCTCCACGGCGAGGCCAACATGTCCACGGAATTCGTTCTCGAAAACGCGGGCGACCGCGTCGATCTGGAAGTGGTCAACGTCATGGACACTAAGGCGGGGTTGGAAACCTTTGCCGGCATCTCCGGCAGCCTCGTTAAAAATCAATCCGAAAATAGCGGTTTGCCGAAACTCGAAGCCGGCGCGAAATTCAACGGCTATGTGAGCAATGCCGTAACCATCCGCCATCGGTTCGAGAATTACACCGACGATTCTCGGCCCGACCGCGACGTACAGCTCATTGCCATTGCCAGCCTGATGTTTGAAAACCTGATACGGCAAAATCCGGCCGTGGCGAACAATGTTCTCTACCGGATGCTTTTGGAGTTTCTCATCAATAAAATTTCGGTGACGGACAACTACTACCAGGGGATGGGTTCCACATTTGGACTTGAAGGCCAGCATTCCATCGGCGCCGATCTTAGCGTCGGCAGCCCGATTGGCGGCGCGGGAGCGTCTTTGCGCGGGTCGTTGAAAGCGTTTGACGGCGAAATGGTTTATGAACAAACCCGGGAAACGGATGTGGACGGCCCCGACCGTGTCACCCAGGCGATGACGTCCAGCCTGGATGTGGGTTCTTTCAAATTCGGGCTTGGCAAGAAATTCGGCCCCAACGCGGGCGGCAAGGACGCGCCGGAACTCAAACTCGATCTGTTCCAATTTTCCGCCCTGAATGTTTCGGGCGAGCGGAGCCTTTCTTTTTCCGTCGGCCCGGTCCATAACGCGATGACCTTCAAAACCCTTATGGACCGCGAAGGGGATCAGGTATTTACTTTCCTCGTGCCCGTCGACATAACGGAGCGGTATCTTGAAATGACGGCGACCGACAGGCTCGCCATAACGTCCATCGCGGGCAAGTCCGATCTGGCCTACCAGATGTTTTTCAACGATAATTTTGAAATTTCCACTGAAGCCTACAGCAATGCCTATGATGCGTTCCTGGGCGTTAATCAGGGCAGCGTGGCGTGGCGGGTGAGCGAAAAAGACATCACCTTGAGCGAACTTCCCATCGAACTGGGTCTGAGCCTGGGGCTCAGCGTGGATTTGAGTTTTCTGGTCAAAGTGGAGGTCGGGAAAACCTATGACACCGGGCAAGGCGTGATTCTGCCCGGCAGGGGATTTCTCCCAACCGCGCTGTATGAGAAAGACGCATTCATAAACGGGGACAACTTCGAGGGGGCTGAAATAATTGTGGCGCCCTATGTGAAAATCATCGACGACGCCATCTCGGAAGCTCTTGAAACGGTTGAAGAGATCAAAGAAGCGGCCCAGGAATTGATTGTGGAGACAAAAGAGGCCATCATTGATGGCGGCGCCGTGATCAAGGCCGGCGCCGAAGCAATGGTGGACGGCGTCATCGTGCGGATTTCCCGTATCACCGGCATTCAGGGCCGTTCCTTTAAAATTCGGGCCGGCATGCGCTCGACAGGCGACGCCTACGAGGCCGCCACGGTGGGAGACGTGTTTATCGTCAGCGCGGAAACTCCGGACGGCGCCCTGATGGAAGCGTTTTCAGAACCGCTGGAGCTGACCATCGGCTACACGGAAGCGGATTTGACCGCCGCCGGCTATGCGCTGACGGACGCCGCTAAACTCAACATTTACCGCTGGCATCCCGACGATCTTTACTATGAGTTTATCGGCGGAACCCTGGACGCCGCCATTTTTCAGATGTCCGCCGACATCGACCGCCCCGGTCAATATGTCCTGGCCATCGACTCCGCCGCGCCCCGGATCGTCGATTTCAACGTCTCCGACGGCACAACGACGCCGCTGGTAATTTTCACCGTGCGCGAGGATCTAAGCGGCCTGGACGTCTCCGCCTTCAGTGTCGCCCTGGACGGCGCCGCCGTGGTGGACGCCGCCAATTACGAAAATCATCTCGATGTTCAAAACGGCTCGTTCCAGTGGCAACCCGAAACCCCGCTCACCGAAGGCGAACACCAACTCGCCGTCGCCGCCAAAGACACCACCGGCAATTCCGAAACCTACACTTTCGATTTCACCGTTGACGCCACACCCCCGGTCCTCGATCACGCCCCGGTCACAACCGCCGACGCGGGCACGCCCCTGACCATCCAGGCTTCGGTGACCGACAACAACGACATGGCCGGCGCAACGCTGTTTTACCGGCCCAAGATCAACGAATTGCCCTACCGGTCAGTGGAAATGACCGCTGCCGACGCAAACCAATACGCCGCCGCCATCCCCGCCCAAGACCTGATCGGCGCCGGCGTCCGCTACTACATCAAAGCGGTGGACGCCGCCGGCAACGAAACCGCCACCGATCTGATCGACATCATCGTCACCGACACAACAGGCCCGACCCTTGAAGGCGACATCGCGGTCAAACTGACCGCGGACGGCCTGAAATTGACCTGGACCCCGGCGCCGGATGCCGACACCGCCGGCTATCGAATCTACGCTGGTCCAACCCCGGACTCGCTGGAATTGCAAGAGGAAATCGGCCCATTTTCTTACGTGACGCTTCCAGACACCCTGACCGGCGCATACATTGCCGTCGCCTCTTTTGACGCCTTCGGCAACGAAGGCCAGCGCATAACTTCTGTCCAAATCGCCCCCTGCTTTCCGGGCGACGTGGATTGCAGCAACGAAATCGACCTCGCCGACGCGATCACCGCGTTCAAAATCCTGACCGGCATCGCCCTGAACGACCCGCCCGCTCAAATCGCGGATATTGATG
>JAABTM010000081.1 GCA_011389855.1 Desulfobacteraceae bacterium | reverse complement strand
GGTCCCCGCGGCCTCGGGTTCATCCGGGGCGTCAAAACCGTGGACCCGGACGAGTGGTTTTTCCACGCCCATTTCTACCAGGACCCGGTCTGCCCCGGCTCCCTGGGGGTCGAGTCCTTCCTGCAGTTGATCAAATTCGCCGCCATGGACCGCTGGCCCCATCTCGTCCCCACCCACCGGTTCATGCCCCTGACGGGCGTGGAACATGAGTGGATCTACAGGGGTCAGGTCGTCCGGTCGAACCGGACCATCGAGGTGGAGGCGGTGGTCTCGGAGGTCCGGGAAGGGGATGCGCCCGTCATCATGGCGGACGGGTATTTGAAGGTGGACGGGCTTTACATTTATAAAATGGACCGGTTCGGGTTTCGGTTGGTTGAGATAGATTGGGGATGCAAAAAGTAAAGTTTATAACCTTGCTTAGTATAATCAGGATATAATCGATGAAATATTCCACAGTATTCGTTCAGAATATCGGATATGAACTGGCCCCGAACGTAGTGGCCTCCGAGGACCTGGAGGAGCGGCTGGCGCCGTTGTATCAAAAGCTTCATTTGAAAGAGGGGCAGCTCGAAGCCATTTCGGGCATCTACGAACGGCGGTACTGGGACCCGGACGTCAAGGTCTCCGACGGCGCCGTCGCCGCCGGCCGCAAGGCCGTGGCGGCCTCGGGGATCGATCCGGCGGAAATCGGCATGCTGATCTACGGCGGGGTCTGCCGGGACAACCTGGAACCGGCCACCGCCTGCGCCGTGGCCGACGGCGTGGGCATGGCCCCGGACGCCCAGATCTACGACGTCTCCAACGCCTGCCTCGGCGTGATCAACGGCATGATCCAGACGGCCAACGCCATCGAACTGGGGCAGATCCGGGCCGGCCTCATCGTCTCCTGCGAGACGGCCCGGCAGGTGGTGGACATCACCATCGACCGGCTCCTGAAAGAACGCGACACGGCGTCGGCCATGGAGATGTTCAAAAAGACCATCGCCACCCTCACCGGGGGGTCGGGCGCCGTGGCGGTGCTCATGACCGACGGGTCCTTTTCCGGCGGCGGCCACCGGCTGCTGGGGGGCGCGACCCGGAACGCCGTGCGCCACCACCGCCTCTGCCTCTGGGGTCCGGACGCCGGTCCGTCGGAGGCGGGGTACCCGGTCATGAAGACCGATTCCGTCGGCGTGCTCCAGAACGGGGTGGCCCTGGCCATCGACACCTACCGGGAATTCAAGGCGAAAATGGCATGGCCCGACGACAAGCCCGACAAGATCATCTGCCACCAGGTGGGGGCGGCCCATCAGAAGACGATCCTGGAGGCCATCGGCATCCCAAAGGAGAAGGATTTCACCACCTACGAATATCTGGGCAACATCGGCACGGTCTCCCTTCCCATCACGGCGGCCATCGCCGGGGAGCGGGAATTTCTCCAAAAAGGGGATCTGGTGGGATTTTTCGGCATCGGCAGCGGCCTCAACTGCATGATGCTGGGGCTCCGGTGGTAGCGCCATGACCGTTCACGCCGCAGGCGGCGTCGATACCCGGGCCTTCCGCCGTCTTTACCCCTTCCGGTCCCATTTCCTGAAGATCGACGGCCACAGGTATCACTATCTGGACGAGGGCGCCGGGGACCCGGTGGTG
The DNA here is from genome assembly GCA_011389855.1 of Desulfobacteraceae bacterium. Lineage (GTDB taxonomy): Bacteria > Desulfobacterota > Desulfobacteria > Desulfobacterales > JAABSP01 > JAABTD01. Next base: position 15,173 of record JAABTM010000081.1, on the reverse strand, counting down.
ATGCTCCACGGCAATCCCACCTGGTCCTTTTACTATCGAAACCTGGTGGCGGCGCTGTCGCCGACCTGCAGGGCCATCGCCCCCGACCATATCGGGTGCGGCCTGTCGGACAAACCCGATGATGCGGCCTATGACTACACCCTGCGGCGCCGGGTGGACGATCTGGCGGCGCTGCTGGATCATCTGGAAATCCGGGACCGGATCACCCTTGTGGTCCACGACTGGGGCGGCATGATCGGCATGGCCTATGCCGCGGCCCATCCGGAGCGCATCGCGCGCATCGTGGTCACCAACACGGCGGCCTTTTTTCCGCCCGGAAAAAAAGGGCTGCCCCTGCGGCTCTGGCTGGCGCGCAACCTGACGCCCCTGGCAGCCCCGGCGGTGCTGGGGCTCAACCTCTTCGCCGGCGCGGCGCTCTACATGGCCGTCCGGAAACCGCTGGCGCCGGCGGTGAAGAAAGGGCTCATCGCGCCCTACAACCGCCCCCGGAACCGCATCGCCACCCTCCGGTTCGTCCAGGACATCCCGGTGGTCCCGTCGGACCCGGCCTACGGACCCGTTCAGGAGACGTCGGAACGGCTCCACCTGCTGTCCGGCCTTCCCATGACGATCCTCTGGGGGATGCGCGATTTCGTTTTCGACGCGGATTATCTGGCTGAATGGGAGCGGCGGTTTCCCGACGCCGAGGTCCGCCGGTTCCCGGATGCGGGCCATTACCTGATGGAGGATGCAGGGGACCGGGTCGTCCCTTCCATCCAAGACTTCTTGCAAAACCATCCGATCTGATGTAGAAAAACGGATGGGGACATGACATTCACAACGCCCAGGAAAGGTTGATTATGGAACGTGTCGAGGCACATCCGGAAGAGACGGAAGAAGCGGCCGCCCAGGAAGAAACCGATGATCGAGACGTCGACCATCCGGAAAACGGCCCGCCCGGGACCGACCGGTTTGCGGACGCCCCGGCGGAAGACGAGGACGGGGATGCCGAACCCGCGCCGCGGACCGATCCGGATGCCCCCTCCGGCGCCAGCGAGGCCCTGGACGACGCGACCGCGGCCAATGTAGCGTTCATGCTCCGGGATGTCGCCGGGGCGATCCCCCACCGGCGAGCCGTGGTCTACCCGGTGGGCTGGGACGAACAGGGCCGGGTGGCCTACACCCACCTCACCTTCCAGCAGTTGGACCGGGAATCCGACCGGCTGGCCCACGGCCTGGAATCCGCCGGCATCACCCGGGGCGTCCGCACCATCCTGATGACGCCCCCCAGCCTCGATTTTTTCGTGCTGACCTTCGCCCTGTTCAAGACCGGCGCCGTGCCGGTGATCGTGGACCCGGGCATGGGGGTCAAGCGGATGCTCGCCTGCCTGCGCGAGAGCAAGCCCGAAGCCTTTATCGGCGCCCCGAAAGCCCATGTGATGCGGCGGCTCTATCCCGGCTATTTCAAGACCGTCACCAAATGGGTGACCCTCGGCCGCCGCCTTTTCTGGAGCGGCTACAGCCTGGAGAGCCTGCGCAACCGGCCCTGGCAGCCCTTTCCCATCGCCGAAACCGCCGAAGACGAGACCGCCGCCATCCTGTTCACCTCCGGCAGCACCGGCCCGGCCAAAGGAGCGGTCTACACCCACGGCATGTTCGAAGGCCAGGTCAGCCATCTGCACCGCCACTTCGACTTCGGCCCGGAAGAGATCGACCTCCCCACCTTCCCGCTCTTTTCCCTCTTCGATCCGGCCCTGGGCATGACCGCCGTCATCCCCGACATGGATCCCACAAAACCGGCCCAGGCCAATCCCGAAAAAATCGTCGAGGCCATCTTCAATCAGGGGGTCACCAACATGTTCGCCTCCCCGGCTTTGCTCAAGCGGCTGGGGGAATACGGCAGGGAGCACGATCTGAAGCTACCCACCCTCAGACGGGTGGTCTCCGCCGGCGCGCCCGTGTCGCCGGAGATCATCGACCTCTTTTCCGGGCTGCTCAGAGCGGATGCGGAGATCCACACGCCCTACGGCGCCACCGAGGCGCTTCCGGCGACCTGCATCGGGAGCCATGAGATCCTCTCCGAGACCCGGAAGGGGACGGACATGGGGTTCGGCATGTGCGTCGGCCGCCCCATGGAGGGGCTGGACGTCCGCCTCATCCGCATCGCCGACGAACCCATCGAAGAATGGGACGACGACCTCCTTGTTCAAGGCCCGGACATCGGCGAGATCGTCGTCCGGGGCGACATCGTCAGTCAGCGGTATTTCGAACGCCCCGAGGCCACGGCCCTGGCGAAAATCCGGGACGGCGAAACGATCTGGCACCGGATGGGAGATCTGGGTTGGCAGGACTCCAAGGGGCGGATCTGGTTCTGCGGCCGGAAAAATCATCGCGTCATTACGGAAAACGGCCCGCTTTACACCATCCCCTGCGAGGCGATCTTCAACCAGCACCCGGCGGTGCTGCGGTCCGCCCTGGTGGGGGTGGGGATCCCGCCCCGGCAGAAACCGGTGATCTGCATCGAACCGCACCCGCAGAGCCAGACCATCAACAAAGAGGAACTGAAGCGGGAACTGCTCAACTACGCGGCCCGGAACCCCATGACCAAAGAGATCACCTCCATCAAGTTTCACAAGGGATTTCCGGTGGATGTGCGGCATAACGCCAAGATATTCCGGGAAGAGCTGGCGGAATGGGCGAAATGATGGAGGGACGGAGGGACAAAGGGACAGAGGGACAAAGTGAGGGCGGAGGTTGGCGTAAAATTCTGGTTACCGGCGGCGGGGGGTTTCTGGGCGGGGCCATCGTGCGGCGGCTCGTGGAGCGGGGGGACGGGGTCCGGAGCTTTTCCCGGCATCACCATGCAAAGCTGGAGGCGCTGGGGGTGGAGCAGGTCCATGGGGACATCGCCGACGCGGTGGCGGTGGAAGGGGCCTGCGACGGCGTCGAAACGGTTTTTCACACGGCCGCCCTGCCGGGGATTTGGGGCCCTTACCAGCGCTATCACCGCACCAACGTGACCGGAACGCTGAACGTCATCGCGGCATGCAAAACCGAGGGGGTCGCCCGCCTCATCCACACCAGTTCCCCCAGCGTCGTCTTCCACGGCGGCCACATGGAGGGGGTCAACGAATCGGTCCCCTACCCCGATAAATTCCACGCTCCCTACCCGGAAACCAAGGCCATCGCCGAAAAACACGTCAGCCGGGCGGCCTCCGAAGGGCTGCCGGCGGTGATCCTGCGCCCCCACCTCATCTGGGGACCGGGAGACAACCACCTGGTCCCGCGGATTCTGGCCCGGGGAAAACGGCTGGCCCGGGTCGGCGACGGCGACAACCTGGTGGACACGATCTACATCGACAACGCCGCCGACGCCCACATCCTGGCGGCGGACCGGCTGGCCGAAGATCCCTCATTGTCCGGGCGCATCTATTTCATCAGCCAGGGCGAACCCATCCCCCTCTGGGACATGGTGGACGCCATCCTGGCCGCCGGGGGCCGGCCGCCGGTCAGGAAAAAGATTTCCCACAAAACCGCCCGCCGCATCGGCGCCCTCTTCGAGGTCGTTTACCGGCTTTTCGGCATCCGATCGGAACCGCCCATGACCCGCTTCGTGGCCGACGAACTGGCCGCGGCCCACTGGTTCGACATCGGCGCGGCCCGGCGGGATCTGGGGTATGAGCCGGGGGTGTCGATGGAGGAGGGGTTGCGGAGATTGGAGGGGTGGTTACGGCCCGGTCAAGGCAACATCCCGGATCGAGACCGAGAGAGGGACGAATGACCGGGCATCATCTGATACTGGGCCAGCTGACCGATTATTTGACCGGAGAAACATTGGAAGACACGCTGGACGAGCGGTATCGGCAGAAACTCGCCCGGTTTCTGGTGGCGGAAAAAGGATATCCGGCCGCCATGATGCGTCCGCGGCGGGAACTGATGCTCCGGGCCGGGGACAACCGCGCCGTCATTAAAATCGACCTGACCCTCCGGATGGACGGACGCATCGCCATGGTCGTCCAGTTCGGCCCCGGGTCCCTGGTCACCCGCCATCGTCCGGTGCTGGCCATTTCGCGGCTGGCGGCCGGTTGCTTTGTTCCGGTGGCGGTGGTCACCAACGGAGAGGACGCCGACATCCTGGACGGCGGGACCGGGCGGGTCATGGGCGCCGGTCTGGCGGCCATCCCTTCCCATGACCGGCTCCGGGACCGGGTCGGGGGGTTCGACTTCTCCCCCCTGCCGGAAAAGCGGCTGGACATGGAATCCCGGATCGCCTATACCTACGAGGTGGACGGGGCCTGCCCCTGCGACGACACCATCCGCCGGCTTTGAAACCGGCCCTCTAATTCGAGGATGCGCAGATTTATATGGATGACGCCTTCTTCATGAAACAGGCCCTGAGACGGGCCAGGACCGCGCTGGAAGCCGGCGAGTTTCCGGTGGGCGCGGTGCTGGTCCACGGCGGCCTCGTCGTGGCCCATGGAGAGCGGTCCGGCACGGCCGGCGGACCCCCCAACGAGGTGGACCATGCCGAGATCGGGGCCCTCCGGGCCCTGGCAGGGCTGGACAACGCTCCCCCGCCCGGCGAGATCACCCTCTACTGCACCATGGAGCCCTGCCTCATGTGCTATGCGGCCCTGATCCTGACCGGCATCGGCCGGATCGTCTACGCCTACGAGGACGCCATGGGCGGCGGGACCGGCTGCGACCTGGCCTCGGCCGGCCCCCTGTACGCCCGGCGGCGGCCGGAAATCGTTCCTTATGTGCTCCGCCGGGAAAGCCTCGACCTCTTCAAAGCCTTTTTCGCATCCCCCCGAAACGCCTACTGGCGGGGGAGCCAACTGGCCGACTACACCCTGAAAGCCGCCGAATCCGCGGAAAACCCCGAGGGCGCCGGCGGCCTATCCGCCTTTTCCAATTGACACATCGCCGGGTTTTTGTAATGCTTTGGTAGACGATCATCTGGATTCCGCGAGGTCGAAACGGAGATGCTAAAGAGACGGTTTTCGGAGAGGCTCTTAAGGTGAGACAGGAAAGGAGAAGACGCCGTGCCCCACATTCATATCGTTGATGACGAAGCCCTGATTCGCGAGCTGTTTCGTCGGATACTCGAAACCGAGGGCTACGAGGTCACCGATTCCGCAGACGGAAACGCCGCCCTGGCGCTGTGCCGTCAGCAGCCGCCGGACCTCATCATCACCGATCTGATCATGCCCGAGAAGGAGGGCATCGAGACGATCATCGAGTTGAAGCGGGATTTTCCCCAAATGAAGATCATCGCCATCTCCGGCGGCGGGCGCATCACCGCCAGGGAGTACCTGGAACTGGCCGAAACCTTCGGCGCCGACATGACCCTTTCCAAGCCCATCAGCCGGGATGAACTATTGACGGCGGTCGGGACGGTTACTTCGACTTCATGACCCATTCCCCCTGCCAGTTCTCGGGCGGGGGGGTCTTCATCATATACTGGCACCGCTCGATGTAGATCCGGGAGAGTTTGTCTTTCGGATTGAGGGTCAAGCCTTCCTCGAAGGAGGCGATGGCCTTTTCCCACCGCGTGTTTCGGTAATGGCCGACCCCCTCCTTGAAATAGTTGATGACCTCCATGAGGTTGGGGAAGGTCTTTTCGTTGTGATAATCGAGAACCTCGAAGATCGCCACCGGCTCGGTCTTGCCCTTGACCACCACTTTGTCGATCTCCCGCACCCGGTAGATGCCCCGCAATTTCCGGTAGGTGTACTCGCTGATGAGGATGCGGGTCGAGTACTGCTTGCAGGCGCTTTCCAGCCTCGAGGCCAGGTTGACCCCGTCGCCGATCATGGTGTAGTTCATCCGCTTGGGCGACCCGATATTGCCGGTGACCACCGTGTCGGTATTGAGCCCGACCCCCATGTCGATGGGCCGCTTGCCGTGGGAGATGCGGCTTTCGTTCCATTTATCGAGGTTGACGATCATGGCGATGGCGGCCCGCATGGCCCGGTCCTCGTCGTCGCCCTTGGCCCTCGGCACCCCGAATCCGGCCATGATGGCGTCGCCGATGAACTTGTCGAGCATGCCCTCTTCCTGCTGGATGCAGTCCACCATGATGGTGAAATACTCGTTGAGCAACGAAACGGTGCCCTGGGCGCCCAGCTCTTCGGTCAGCGTGGTGAATCCCCGGATGTCGGAAAACAGGACCGTGGCGATGGTGCTCTTGCCGCCCAGCTCCCCGCCTTCCATGAGCTGATCGGCGATGCCGGCGTCCATATAGAGGGACATGGTCGATTTCATTCGCTTTTCGTTGCTGATGTCCTCGATCATGACCATGACCCCCAGCTTTTTCTGATCCCCGCTCACCAGGGGATGGAAGGTCAGGTTGACGGATTTTTTCTTTCCGCCGAAGGCCATCTCCTTGTCCATGACCACTTCGGACGTCTGGCTCTCGGAGACCCGCCGCAGCTTGTCGATGATCCAGGCGTTGCCGCCGGTGAAAAACGCCTCGGCCCCCCGGTCCAGAATCTCCTCCGGGGCGATGTCCATGATCTTCCCGCCCGCCGCGTTGCAGGTGATGATCTGGCCCTCTTCGTCGACGGTGAGCACGCCGTTGGTCATGCTCTCCAGCATCGACTCGCTGTAGTTCTTCATATTCTGGATTTCGTTGAAGAGCTTGGCGTTTTCAAGGGCGATGGCGATCTGCCCGGTAAAGGTCCGGAGCCGGAACTCGTCCTCGTCGGTGAAAGGACCGCCCCGCTTGTTGAGAACCTGGGTGACGCCGATGGTCCGGCCTTCCTTGTTGATCACCGGCACGCAGAGGATCGACCGGGTAAAGAACCCCGTCTGTCGGTCGAAGCTGGGGTTGAACCGCAGGTCGGCGTAGGCATGGGGGATGTTGACGGACCGGGCCGAGGTGAAGACGGCCCCCGCGATCCCCAGATGGTTGGGCAGCTTGATCTCCGTGCCCAGGCCTTCCCCGACCCGGGAAAAGAGCATGTTGTTCTTTTCGTCGTTTAAAAAAAGCGTGGATCGTTCAGCGTTGAGTAGCTTGGTGGCCTGGGACATGACCTTCTGGAGGACGGTGTTGAGTTCGATCTCGGAGATGACGTCGGAGACCACCTTGAAAAACTCCATCTCCTGATCCCGGCTCTTCTTGATCTTCTCCACGAACTGGATGGTCTGGAGGGCCACCGCCGCCTGGGTGGTCATGGCCTTCAGCAGGGCCAGATCGTCGTCGTCGAACCGGCCGCGCTTTTTGTTGAGGGCCTGGGCCACGCCGATGATGTCGCCTTTGATGGTCCGGATGGGGATGCAGAGGATGCTCTTGGTCACATAGCCGGTCTTCTCGTCGACGCTCCGGTCGAAATTCGGGTCGTTGTAGGCGTCGTGGACGATGATTCCTTTTCCGGAGTTGAACACATGGCCGGCCACGCCGATCTTTTCGGGCAGACGGATCTCGCGCTTGATGTTCCCTCGGGCCACCCGGCTGTAGAGTTCGTCGGTCTCCTTGTCGTGGAGGAAAATCGTGCCCCGCTCGGCGTCCACCTCGCTGATGATGATGTCGATCAACGCCTCCAGCATCTCGTCCAGGGTCTGGTAGGCGGCCATTGACTGGGAGATGTTGAGCAGCATCTCCGCCCGGTTCATGTCGAAGTTGTCCGCAAATCCGCCGCCCTGATGACCCCGGAGGGTCGTCGCCTCTGTCTGGTTGTTCGCTGTCATATCGGCTCCTCGATCCGTTGACGCATCACCTGGATCGTCCTTTCCAGATGCTGCTTTTCGGCCCGTGCTTCCCCCTCCATCCGCTCGACGGCCTCCCGGTGGTCGGCCCGCTGCTCCTCCAGCTCGAACCGGAGGGACGCGATGGTCTCCTTGAGCTGCTCGATTTCGCTTCGGGTCTCGACCTGAGCCGTCCCCTCGATCTCCAGACGGCTGAACTTCATGGCCTCCATTTGTTCCCGCTGCCCGTCGATGGTCTCCTTGAGTTCTTCGATCTCCCCCCGGGCCTCCACCGTCGCCTTCTGCTCCAGTTCGAGCCGTTCGAACCGGATCAGCTCCATCTCGTCGCGCTGGGCCTGAATGGCCCGTTTGAGCACCTCGATCTCCCGGTGGGCCGCCGACAGGGCGTCCCGGTTCCGCGCCGCCTCTTCGGTCCTGATCCGGTCCATCTCGTCGTGCTGCCGGTCGATGGTGTTTTTCAACTGATGCACCTGGGACTCCAGTTCGGAGACCGCCGCCTCCACCGTCTCTTGAACGGCCTCTTCGGCTGCTTCGAGCCGCCGGCGCATCTCATCGATGGTCCGCTTGAGATGGCGGTTTTCCTGGGTCGGTTCGACGCCGCGGTCGTCTTTTTCCTGGGATGCCATCGGGTCCGTATCCGTGATCTTCATGGGTCGATTTTGATTTGGGTTGAAAACATAAGGGTTCGCTGCTGAGACTTTTATCGCCCAAAACCAGGATGGTGTCAAGCCGGAAACCGATCCGCCGCCCCGGCGGGAAGGGACCAGTCCACCCCGTCTTCCCCGCCGGCCACGGCGGCCATGTGGTGGTCGAACCGACATTGCCGGACGACCCAGATCCGTCCCCGGTAGGAAACGGAGAGCCGGTGGGCGTCGGCCGCGGCGACGATCCGGCACGCCGAAAGGTCGGCCAGTCCCCGGCCTCCGGTTTTGAGGACGGCCTCCTTGGCGGTCCAGAACCGGAAGAACGCGTCCAGACGATCCTCTTGCCCCAGAGCCCATTCCGCAGCCCCGGCCACCTTCCGGTACATCCCCTCCCTGACCGGCCGGACCGTCTCGACGTCGATGCCCACGGGGGTTCGGGATGCGACTCCGGCCGCATACCTGGGCTTGTGGGTGAGGGACCAGAAGACGCCGCCGGAGGGGATCGGTCCGCCGTTGGGATCTTTTTCCAGGTCGCCGAGGCATAACCCGCTCAGCCGGGCGGACCGGCGGAGGGCCTGACGGGCCAGGTCGCTCAGACGGCGGACCCGTTCGGGACGACTCAGATCCGCCGCATCCGCCGGAACCCGGAGAATCACCGGCCGGAGGGGGCGGTTTTCCGGGGTCGCCGTCATGGGCGGGACCGGTCCGGCTACTCGGGCTGCTTTAGAATGATCCGGCAGTCGGCCACCGTGGCGCCCTTCCCCTTTTCATGGAGCAGGAGCGGGTTGATGTCCATCTCGCTGATTTCAGGATGGTCCATGACCATGTCCGAGAGGCTCACCACCAGCCGCTCCAGGATGTCGGTGTCCGCCTCGGGCCGGCCCCGGAACCCGGTGAAAAGCTTGTACCCCTTGATGGACCGGGTCATCCGCCGGGCCTCGTTCCGCTTGATGGGGGCCAGCCGGAAGGCCACGTCCTGGAAGACCTCCACGAAAACGCCGCCGTAGCCGAACATCAGCAGCGGACCGAAGACTGGATACCGGGTACATCCCAGGATCACCTCGTCGCCGGGGCCGGCCATCTTCTGCACCAGGACCCCGTCGATGACGGCATCGGATTTGAAGTTTTTGGCGTTCTCCACGATCTCGTCGAAGGCGTCCCGGACCGCCTCCGCATCGGCCAGTTTGAGCTTGACCCCGCCGGCGTCGGATTTGTGGAGAATCTGCCCCGACGAGATCTTCATTACCACCGGGAACCCCATCTCCTGAGCCAGGTCGGCCGCCTCGTCCCGGTTTTCGGCCAGCCGGGTGGGCAGGACGGTGAACCCATAGCTTTCCAGCACCGCGTTGCCTTCCAGTTCGCCCAGGTGGGTCTTGCCCTTTTCGAGGCAGTCCCGGATGACATCCCCGGCCCGCTCCTTGTCGTGGGTGAGATCGAACTGGGCCAGGTGCTGGCGGCTGAGCCACTGGGAGTATTTGTAAAGCGCGCCGAAGGCCTTGGCCGCCTGCTCCGGAAACCGGAAGACGGGATAACCCCGCTCCTGGAGGTATTTGACGCCGGGGGAGACGTCGATAATCCCCATGAAACAGCAGAGGATGGGCTTGTGGGTGCGGTTGGCCACCCGGACGATGGCCTCGGCCGTGCCCAGGGCGTTGGTCATGGACTGGGGGGTGAGGATCACCAGGGCGCCGTCCACCCCTTCGTCCCGGATAACGGCGGCCAGGGCGTGTTCATAACGGTCCTGGGAGGCGTCGCCGATGACGTCCACGGGGTTGTTGAGATTGGCGGTGTCGGGGAGGTGGCTGTCGAGGACCTCGATCGTCTCGTCGGAGAATTTGGCAAGTTGCAGACCCGACGAGATCGTCATGTCGGTGGCCACGATGCCGGGTCCGCCGGCGTTGGTGACGATGGCCACCCGGTTGCCGGTGGGGATCCGCCGCCGGACCTTGCCCAGGCTGGTCTCGCTCTTGGTGGCGAAGGCCGAGGCGAAATCGAAGAGTTCGTCGATGGATGCCACCCGGATGATCCCCGACTGCTGGAAGATGGAATCGTAAACCGCCTCGGAGCCGGCCAGGGCGCCGGTGTGGGAGGCCGCCGCCTTGGCGCCGGGGCCGGTCCGTCCCGATTTGATGACCATCACCGGCGTGGGCCGCGAGCCCGAGGTGATCTCCTTGACCGCTTCGATGAACTCCGGACCGCGCCGGAGTTCCTCCAGGTAGATCATGATGACCCTGGTGTCCATGTCTTCGTGGAAATACCTGAGGAGGTCCAGCTCGTCCACGTCGGCCTTGTTGCCGATGGAGATGAATTTGGAAAAGCCGAAATCCCGGTCCGCGGCGAAATCCAGGACCGCGGTGCAGAGGGCCCCGCTCTGGGAGATGAACGAGATCTGGCCCGGTTCGGGCATCCGGGTGGAAAAACTGGCGTTGAGGCGGACGTCGTCCATGGGGTTGATGACCCCCAGGCAGTTGGGGCCCACCAGCCGGACCCCGGCCTCCCGGCACATGGCCACGATCCGGTCCTCGATCTTCCGGCCCTCGTCGCCCACCTCCCGGAAGCCGGCCGACACGATCACCACCCCCTTGACGCCCTTTTCGATGCTCTCCTCGATGGCGTTCAGCGCCCGCTTGGGGGGCAGGATGATCATGGCCAGGTCCACCTCGTCGGGGACCGCCTCGATGGACGGATAGGCCGGGACGCTGAGCACCGACCGGGCGCCGGGATTGACCGGGTAGAGCACGCCCTGGTAGTTGCCCCGCAAAATATTGGCGAAGATGTCGTGCCCCACCTTTCCCGGCGTGGTGGAAGCGCCCACCACGGCCACGGAACTGGGTGAAAAGATGGCGTCAAGTTTGTCCATGGTCTTCTCCTGCGTCTATTATTATTAAAACTTAGACGGGTGTTAGCATGTTTGGGCGTTCTGTTCAACTATATTCAGGAAAACCCCGATGCAAACAAGCCCTTTGTCCGGAATGCGGGCAAGGCAGCCAATTATCCTCATATCGTTTTCAAGATCTCGTGTTTCAGATTTATGATGAGGCTATTTCAATACAGTATGTTGAGTTAATGTCAAAATTTGTAGGCCTATGCGAAAGAACATAAGCAGATTTGTCGAAGATGCTGTGAAATATTTCATGGAGCATGCATGCATGAAAAACAGAACTGCGAGAACAGTTTTCATCGTTATGTGGCTTGATGTCATCAACAAAATTTGATACAAGAGACATGAAAGTCAAAACTTTGGAAAGAAGTAATTATTTGACATTGCATGCAATATCCATATCCAATAGAGGTGAATTATGGCTGACACGGCAACAACGATTCTCCAGGCCAGATTGGATCCAAAAAGCAAACAGGTCGTTATGCAAGCGGCAAAGCTGCGTCATGTAGGATTGTCTGACTATATCCGCCTGGTATTGGTACCTGCAGCAAAAAGAGAAGTTGAACAGGCCAAAAATCAAGTGTTGCAGATGACCGCGGATGAACAGGAACGATTCTGGCTGGCGCTTCAGGCGCCGGCAAAACTCACAAAAGGTCAACGCGAACTTGGAAGAATTATGCAAGGGAAGGAATGAAGCCAATTCAGTGGCCAAACGGTTTTTTTATCGAACAACTGCAGAAAAATCATAATCGCACTGCTTTTCACAGTGGCGTTGACATGGTGGATGAATGGTTGAAAAAACGCGCGCATCAGGCCCAGAAAAAACGACTGTCCATTACCAGAGTTCTGTTGAAAGAGCCAGACACTATTGCCGGTTACTACACACTGGCCATGGGGCAGGTAAATTTTGATGAACTGCCTCGCGAAATGGTTAGAAAACTACCAGGGACCCTACTGCCTATTGTCACCTTAGCTTGGTTAGGACTGGACAAACGTTTCCAGAGTCAAGGGCTCGGAAAACGGCTCTTGGCGCAAGCACTTGCCGATTGCCATCATACCGGCCAAATGATGCCATTTGTGGCGGTATTGCTGGACTGCGCGACAGTGTACGCAAAAACATTCTACCAGCGCTACGATTTCGAGGAACTGCCTGGGCATCCGATGACATTGATGCTGTCATGGAAACTGTTAGACCGAATGATGAGTGGTTAAATTTTGTGTGCCAAGATTATAGTTTGTTCAGCAATTTTTTCATCACCCCAGTCTCCATTTAAACCATGCAAACAAAATAATAATGCCCATTAATTTCAGTCTCGCGGGGGCGAATGTGGGGGCACGCATTGCTGAATGTCCAGGGCCGCCGCGTAGACCTGTTTTTTGGGGAGGCCCAGGCGGGCCGCAACGGCCTTGGAGACCGCCGAAACCGTGGCCCCGGGCGCGCCGAGGGCCTCCCGCAGCGCCGTTTTCAGGTCCGCTTCGGAGACCTCGTGGTCGGGCGCCGACGCGCTCCGCCCCGCCACCAGCAGGGTCAATTCCCCTTTGACGGCGTCCCGTTCCGCCAGCCGGTCCCGGATCGCCGACAGCCGGCCCCGGATAAACTCCTCATGGGGCTTGGTCATCTCCCGGCAGGCCACCCCCGGGCGGTCCCCCAAGGTTTCTAAAAGGTCGTCCAGAAGCCCGATGATCCGGCGGGGGGATTCGTAAAAGACCAGGGTCCGCCCTTCGCCGGCCAGGGACCGGAGGGCTTCGGTCCGTTTGGCCGACTTTTTGGGCAAAAACCCGATAAAGACAAAGGCGTCGGTGGACAGGCCCGAGACGCTCAGGGCGGCGACGGCCGCCGACGGGCCGGGGACGGGAATCACCGGAAGCCCGACGTCGATGACGGCGCGAACCAGCCGGTAGCCGGGGTCTGAAATCGACGGGGTGCCTGCGTCCGAAACCAGGGCCACGACCCCGCCGGACCGGACCCGATGGATGAGGCCCTCGACCCGCCGGGCTTCGTTGTATTCATGGCAGGAAATCATCCGGGCGTCGATGCCGTAGGCCGCCAGGAGTCGCCCCGTCTTCCGGGTGTCCTCGGCCGCCACCAGATCCGCTTCCCTGAGCACGTCGAGAGCCCGGAGGGTGATGTCCCGCGGGTTCCCCAGGGGGGTGGCCACCACATAAAGGGCGCCGCCGCGAACGCCGGGACCGTCGGGGCTATCCATAGGCGAGGGGGAAAGCGTTCCGGACGATCTCCACCACGGTCTTTCCGGCGGCGTCGGGTTTGAGGGTCAGCACGTCAAATCGCGCCTTGACCTTTGTCTGGCCGGAAGCCTTGAGGTAATAGAGCGCCGCCATGGAGATCTTCCGCTGCTTGGCCCGGGTGATGGCCCATTTCGGGTCGCCGTATTTGTCCGATTTCCGGGCCTTCACCTCTACGAAGACCAAGGCGCCGCCCTCCCGGGCAACGATGTCGATCTCGCCCACCTTGGTCCGGTAGTTCTGGGCAATGATCTCGTAGCCCTGATCTTTCAGGTGGCGCACGGCCAGGGATTCACCCTTCTGGCCGAACCGTTGCTGTTCATTCAGCATGGCGGACAAACTCCTTGACGCCCTTGAAGGTCCGGCGATGGATGGGGCAGCACCCGTATCGCTGGATGGCCTCCCGGTGGGCCCGGGTGCCGTAGCCTTTGTGGTTGGCGAATCCGTAATGAGGATAATCCTCGCTGTACCGCTCCATCAGCCGGTCGCGGGTCACTTTGGCGACGATGGAGGCGGCGGAGATGGAGACGCTCAGGGCGTCGCCATGGGGAATGGGGGCCTGGGGAAGATCCATCGGGATGGGGAACTTGCCGTCCACCAGCAGGTAATCGGGAAGGGGATGGAGGTTCCGCGTGGCCGCGGACATGGCCAGCAGGGAGGCCTGGAGGATGTTGATGCGGTCGATTTCCACGGCGTCGACGATCCCCACGCCCACGGAGACCGCCAGCCGGTAGATGTCGGCGTAGAGGTCGAGTCGGCGGGCGGGGGTCAACTGCTTGGAATCGAAAATGCCCGGATCTTTGAACCGCCGGGGCAGGATGACCGCCGCCGCGACGACCGGACCGGCCAGGGGGCCCCGGCCGGCCTCGTCGATGCCCGCGACGCGGAGATATCCGTCTTCGCAGGCGGCGCGTTCGTATGCCCGGGTATCGGTTGAAGAACGGGAACGATTCGCCGCCACGCCCGCCGCCCGCCGCTACCGGCGCTCTTTGAGCCGCGCCGCTTTACCGCGCAGGTTCCGCAGGTAGTAAATCTTGGACCGGCGCACCTTGCCCCGGGTGACGATCTCGACCCGGTCGATGACCGGGGAATGGAGCAGAAAGGTCCGCTCGACGCCCACGCCGTAGGAGACCTTCCGCACCGTGAAGCTGGCGTTGGACAACCCCTTGCGCTTGCTGATCACCACGCCCTGGAAGACCTGGATCCGCTCTTTTTCCCCTTCTTTGATCTTCACGTGCACCTTGACGGTATCCCCGGGCAGGAAATCGGGGAGGTCAAGGCGCATCATCTCCCGTTCGATCTGTTTGACTGCTTCCATGACGTCTTCTCCTCTTCTTGTCCGCTGCGGACAATGGAAATGCTTACGTTAAACTCTAACCGGCGCGCCGGTCTCCCAGAAGCCGGTCCAGTATGATAGCGGCGGCCGATCGCACCGACAGATGGTTGTAGGCGGTCGGCCCCTCGATGGGCGATAGTCTGTGGTCGGCCCCCTGCATCAGGTCCGGCGCCAGCCCCCAGGCGGTGCCCAGCGCCAGCAGATAAGGTCCGCCGTCGCCGAGCATCTCCCTGAATCGATGGTAGGTGAGGGTCCCCTCGCCTTTCCGCGCGCAGGTGACCACGGTGCGAGGCGCGGCGCCGACGGTCCGGCGTATGTCGCCCGCCGCCGATTCGAGGCTGTCGCGGATCCGGATCAGGGAAAGGGAGATCGGAAGAGC
>JAABTM010000080.1 GCA_011389855.1 Desulfobacteraceae bacterium | reverse complement strand
CCGGAACCAGTGCGTCCGTTGTTTTACCTGCTACCGCCTCTGCCCCCACCGGGCCGTCAACGCGGCCCCCACCCGGCTCGACGTGATTCCGGCGGCCTGCGCCGGGTGCGGCATCTGCGCCACCGAATGCCCCCGGGGCGCCATCCGGTTCGACCCCTTCTCCCCCGCCGACATCGCCCGGGAGATCGCCGCGGCCCGAAAGGCCGGCGCCGGCTCGCCCTTCACCGTGGTCTTTATGTGCGGCCGCTCCGCCGTTCCGGCCCGGCAATTGGCCGCGGGCAACGGCTGGACCGCCCCCGACGGCGTGTTGTTCATCGAAGTCCCCTGCGCCGGAACCGTCTCGGCCGAGCATTTGTTCGCCGCGTTCCGGGCCCGGGCCGACGGGGTTCTGGTTCTGAGCTGCCATCCCGACAATTGCAGCTCCCAGGAGGGAACCCTCCGCGCCCGGAGAAAGGTCGAAGAACTCCGATCCTTTTTAACCGCCGCCGGCGGCGCCGAAGACCGGATCGCATCGGCCACCCTGGCGGCCAACATGGGGGCCGGGTTCGTCCGGATCATGGACGATTTCCAGAACCGGATCGCCGGCCTCGGCGGCGCCCACTCCTCTTAAACCAAGCAACGAGGTTCCCATGACCGACGCGACAAACGCTATCCCTATGGAAAACACCACCGAACTGGACCGACTCGATCACGCCCGGTTCCGGGACTGGCCCTGCGACCAGGATTTCTGCGTGACCTGCGGCCTCTGCTCCAGCGCCTGCCCGGTCTCCGGCATCGACGACTTCGACCCCCGGAAGCTGGTGCGCATGGCGGCCCTGGGGATGGAAGACAAGATCGTCGAAGCCCGCTGGCCCTGGATCTGCACCATGTGCGGCAAGTGCGAAAACCTCTGCCCCATGGACATCCACATCCCGACCCTGGTCCGCAACATCCGGGGCCTGCGGGA
>JAABTM010000079.1 GCA_011389855.1 Desulfobacteraceae bacterium | reverse complement strand
CGGGACGCGGTGCCGGGGATCCTCCACAAGGGGCTTGCGGCCGCCATGGAAAGCGGCAACAATCTGGGCCTGCCCCGGGAGGACTTCATCTTCATCCTGGAGGACGTGGCCGAAGAGGTGGCCGAAGAGCCCGGCTTCGGCGGGTTCACGGTCCCCATCGACAAACAGGGGGCCAACCTCCTCACCACCATCCACAACAAGCTGGTCAACACCCACACCGAGGATCTGAAGCACTGGTGGAAGATCTTCCACGCCGCCGGCGAAGACTGGACCGTCAGCTCGGTCAACTGGGAGGGGACCAACTGGGGCTACTTCACCGGCGACGACGAGCGGATGAAGGTCATGGTGGACCGGATCGTGGAAGGGATGGAGCGGCTGGAGGTGAAAAACCTCATGTGGCCCGAATGAGGGCACGCCTATCTCTCGACCAGGTCTGGTCTTGAAAAATGGCATCCCGAGGTCTTCGACCGGTTCGGCTTCGTCACCGTCTTCGATCTCCTCATCGACTACATCGAGTCGGGGCGGATTAAACTCGACAAATCCCGCTACGCCGACGTGTTGACCACCTACCACGACCCGTGCAACTACGGCCGCCGGGCCGAGCAGATGTTCGGTCGAGGGTTTTTCGACGAGCCCCGGTGGATTCTGAGCCAGTGCATGGACAACTGGGTGGACCTCTACCCGACGCGACAGCGGCAAATCTGCTGCGGCGGCGGAGGCGGCGCCCTGACCACCGGCTACAACGACGAACGGGTTCTCTACGGGGGCCGGAAGATGGACCAGATCAAGGCCGCCGGGGCCCGGATGATCGTGGTCCCCTGTCACAGTTGCCACGGTCAACTCAACAATCTCAAATCGCAGTACGAGTTTGAGGATTTGACGGTAAAATACCTGTGGGAGTTGGTGGCCGATTGCTTGGTGGTGTGATTCGGGGCGTTCGGCGGAATGGATGATCCATTTGATTCTGGATTCTAATTCAAGTTGATCGTCCGCGCCGCCTTGGGTTGAAACCCCAGGCTGAACCTATAAAACCGGCTGGAAGCCGGTTATGGCCGTCGCGGGATAGATGGCGGTTTGCAATTTGAACCGGCTTTTAGCCGGTTTTGGATGATTGAGCCTGGGGTTTCAACCCAAGGCGGCGCGGCCAGGGCGTTGGATTTTTTTTGGGATCTTCACTTTCGAAAATCACCTTAACTAAATACAGGATTTCCATGCGCTGGTTGTCCCTTCTTCTCGCCCTTCTGACGGCGCCGGCCGTCGTTCCGGCCCGGGAACCGATCCACATCGGCCTCTCCCTGGGCCTCACCGGCGAATACGCCGAGATGGCCCGCATGCAGCAGCGGGGCTACCGGCTCTGGCGGGACCACGTCAATGACGCCGGCGGGCTGCTCGGCCGCCCGATCCGATTGACCATCGTCGACGACGAAAGCGACCCGGAAACCGCCGCCGGGATCTACCGCCGTCTCATCACGAAAGACGGGGTGGACCTGGTCTTCGCCCCCTACTCCAGCAGCATCACCGCAAAAGCGGCGACGGTGGCCGAATCGTACGGGTACCCGATGCTGGCCTCGGGCGCTTCCGCCGACAGCCTGTGGGACGGCGACCGCCGGTTCCTGTTCGGCGTCTACACCCCGGCCAGGGCCTATGCCGTCGGGTTTCTGGAGATGCTTCTGCGCCACGGCGTGGCCGACATCGCCATCGTGGGGGCGGACGACGCCTTTTCGGGCAGCATCGCCGAAGGGACCCGGACCTGGGCCCAACGGTTCGGGTTAGACGTCAAGGGGGTCCAAACCTTCCCGAAAGGGACACGGGATTTGACGACAGTCGCGGAAAAGGCCCGGGCGTCGGGGGCCCAGGCCCTGGCGGTCTGCGGCCACTTCAACGAGGCCGTAGACATGCGCCGGGCCCTGGCCGCCGTCGACTGGCGGCCGGCCGCCTATTTCGCCTCGGTGGGGCCGGTGCTCCCGTCCTACGGCGAAACCCTCGGCCCCCAGGCCGACGGCGCGTTCTCCTCTTCCCAGTGGGAGATGCTCACCGCCGACAAATTCCCCGGCGGCCGGCGGTTTGTCGGGGATTTCAAAGCCGCCTGGAACGTGGACCCTTCCTACCACGCCGCCTCCGCCTACGCGGCGGGCCAGATCCTGGCCAAGGCCGTCCGGCAAGTGGGGAAAATCGACCGGGAAGCCATCCGGAACGTTCTCCAGAATCTCGACGCCATGACCATCATCGGCCGGTACGGCGTGGACCGGACCGGGCTCCAGATCCGCCATTTTCCGCTGATCGTCCAGTGGCGGGACGGCAAAAAGGAAGTGGTCTGGCCAAAGGAATTCACCACCGCGGCCCCCCGGTTCAGCAGAGGACGGACTTCTGAAACGCTTCAATAAGCTACAGTTCCGGATCGTCTTTCCCGTCGCCCTCTTTACCCTGATTCTCGCCGTCGGCCTCTACTTTTTCGTCATCCATCTCGTCCGGGACTTTGTCGTCTCCGACATCAACAAGGACATGCGGTGGAACGCCCACGCCATCTACAATATCTGCAACGACAGCCTCGACGAACTCCTCCATGAAGGCAAAGTGGCCGAGCCGATTTCGGTGCGGATCGAACAGGCCAGAACCCTCGGGAAAATCGAATACTTCGGCCGCCGGTACGACCTGGCCGTCCTCGTTTACACGGAAAACCCGATCCGGACCCTCCTGGCCTTCAACACCCCCGAAGATCCCCGAAAAGGCCACACGGCCGCCGAACCGGCCAACCAGGTCCACACCCACCGCATCGACGGCGAAACCTTTTATTCCTACCATTTCGATTTCGACCCCTGGGGCTGGCGGATCACCGTCTGCAAAGAAGCCGGCTTTTACGCCTCCCTCCACAACGCCATCCACCGCGCCTACGCCGCCATGGGGGTGCTCCTCCTTTCGTCGGTCCTTATCGTCGTCCTCATCAACCGCTGGGTGAAACAGCCCCTCAACGCCATCGTCGACCGGCTCAAAAAGGAACAACTGCCCCAATACAAAGGAATCGAGGAATTCGAGTTCCTCAGCGGCGCCATTTCAGAGATGATGACGTCCATCAAGGACAAGAACGCCTGGATTCAGCGGCTCATCTCCACCGTCGGCGCCATGATCATCGTCTCCGACGCCCAGGGCCGCATCGTGCTGGTCAACCAAAAATGGGAGCAGGTCACCGGCCGGACCCAGGAAGAAACCCTGGGCCGGTTCTTGTGGGACGTCTTCTCCTTCGACGCCATGGGCGAGGCGGCGACGTCTTTTGAAGGCGAAATTGTGCGAAAAGACGGCGAACGGGCGGCGGTCCTCTGGAATACCGCCACCATTCCGGACGACGGCGGCGCGGTCAAATGGTTCATCGGCGCCGGCATCGACATCACGGCCCGGAAAAGGGCGGAGGCGGAGCGGCGGAGACTCGAACTGCAGTTGCGCCAGTCCCAGAAAATGGAGGCCGTGGGCACCCTGGCAGGCGGCGTGGCCCACGAATTCAACAACATGCTCCAGGGCATCTCGGGCCATGTGCAACTGCTCCTGCTGAAGAAACCGCCCGACGACCCCGACCGACACAACCTCGAAGCCATCGACAAAACCGCCGTCAAGGCGGCCGATATGGTCCGGCGGCTCCTGACCTTCAGCCGGAATGTGAAGGTCGATCTGCTGCCGGTGGATCTCAACGAGGTGATCGACAACACCGTCCGGGCCCTCCGGCGGGGGATGGGGGACGCCATCGACATCGAAACCGATCTCGAAGAACCGCTGCCGGCGATCCTGGCCGACCATTTCCAGCTCGAACAGGTGCTGATCAACCTTGCCCACAACGCCGTGGACGCCATGACCCCCGGCGGCGGCCGCCTGCGGTTCGCCACCCGGACCGCGCGGCTGACCGCGGAAGACGCCGCCCGGGACCCGGACCTCTTGCCGGGGCCCTATGTTCTGCTGTCGGTTTCCGACACGGGCGGGGGGATGGCGGAAGAGGCCGTTAAACACATCTTCGAGCCGTTCTACACCACCAAGGAGATCGGAAAAGGGACCGGGCTCGGGCTGTCCATCGTCTACGGCATCATCGCCGAGATCCAGGGGCATATCGCCTGCGATTCCGAGCCCGGGCGGGGGACGACGTTTCGGATTCATCTTCCCGTCAATGAAAAAGAAACGGGTTCGGATTTCGGCCCGAACCCGGACGCCGCATAAAGAGGAGAATTTGCCCTGCGCCCCGCCCTTTTCAAGCTCATGCTCAACCTCTACCCGCCCTACCTCGGCACGGGCATCCGCGTCGTCCGGATCGCGCCGGATTATCGCGAGATCGACGTCGAGATGAAGCTGCGGTTTTACAACCGGAATTACGTCCGGACCCACTTCGGCGGCAGTCTCTACGCCATGGTCGATCCGTTCTATATGCTGATGCTGATCCAGATTCTGGGGCGGGAGTACGCCGTCTGGGACAAGGCGGCGGCCATCGAGTTCGTTTCTCCGGGCCGGGGAACCGTCCGGGCAAGCTTTCGGGTGGACGACGCCATGATCCGCGACATCGAAGATCGGACGGCGAACGGCGACAAGTACGAGCCGGTCTATTCGGTCGATATCACGGACGAGAACGGCGGGGTCGCGGCCCGGGTCCGGAAGACGATTTACATCCGGCGGAAACCGCGTCAGGCGGGGGTGTAGCGGGTCACCCGGCAGGCGCTCACCGGGTCCGAGAATCCTTTGACCTGCATGGGGGGCAGGGGTTCGGTTTCGATGCGGTCCCCCAGATCGGCGATAACGGCATCCGAGGCCAGGACCTCGCCGGCGCCGGCCCGGTGGACAGGCCGATGCCCATGGCCACCTCCTGCAGCCCCCGGCGGCGAAGGTCCGCGTTGATCCCCGCCATGGCCGCCTGCATCTCCACGGCGGTCTTCTATCCCATCGAGCGGGGAAGTCAAGGGTTTCGTAGGGCCATCCCCAAAATCCTTTATCATCAGCATATACCATTGTTTTTCAGTCGCCAAACCCCAAAATTTCCAACAATGAAATCCATCGCCTGGTACACAACCCCG
Organism: Desulfobacteraceae bacterium; assembly: GCA_011389855.1. Taxonomy (GTDB): domain Bacteria; phylum Desulfobacterota; class Desulfobacteria; order Desulfobacterales; family JAABSP01; genus JAABTD01. The sequence goes on along the minus strand of JAABTM010000079.1, from coordinate 10,924 downwards.
CCTGGTGCAAAGCACACGCCGCTGAACTCGACGTGTTCACCGGCGTCCCGATAACGTCTATCTGGGTTGTTCGACTTCCATTCCCTGCCCACCAGTGGTTCAAGATCGCCGGATGCATAAAATCCATTGGCTTCCGCATGGGCAAGCAGGCATGCGTTTTCGGCAAGTCGAACAGCAGGCCGGTCGCCACTCGTCAGAAACGTCGCGGCGCCGCCGAACAGGCTATCGTTTGTTTTTTCTCGAATGCCCATATCTCCGCATTGAACGTCGCCCCATCCGTAACCACGGTCGCCGCCCAATTGAAGCCGGCCCAAAGCTGATCGCCAAGCGAGGTTTTGACCTTGTTTTTCAAAGATGTATCCTTTTAAAAAGACGGGCTCGCCGGTATCTCTGGCGCGGGGCGACAGATATTCCACTTCCCGCAAGGAACCATCTTCGGATGATTGACCGTCATGATTCCATGTGGCGCCGGCAAAACTACTGAGAAACCGGTATCGAAAACCGCTTTCATTCTTCCAGGGCCACTGGACAATGAAATCCTGTTCTGTTTGAATGGCGGGATAAAAATAGGTGAACGCCAGACATTCATCAACTTTGACGCCGGTTTCCTGGTATGCGCGGGAATCCGTTGCCGGCCCGTTGGCGGTGTTTCGCGTAATCCGCATGGTCAGTGCGCCCCAAAGTGTTTTCCCGGTAACATAGGGACGCGTTCGGCGCAAATTGCCCATCTGCCCTTGGCCGATATGCAAGGGCGAGCGCAGGTGAAAGATGACTTCGTGAGCTTTCCAAGTCATGGCGGCGTCCTTTCGCTCCTTCAGGCTCTGGCTTTTGCGCCGTAACGGGCGTAAATCAGCATCCGCTCTAAAATCTCCTTGACCAACAACATCGGTTCCAGTTTTTGTGTTACCCTTTCCGATATGTGAGCCAGCACATTTCGAGGTTCGTCGTCAACTGGTTTGCCCCAGTCAAAGCCCAATTCATCCACTAATCTGAGCATTTCTTGAACCACCGCGCGGCCGTTTTCTTTTTCTTTGGCCAGTAAATAAAGAAAACAGGCGTAAACGCCATCTTCCATCAGCACTCCCAGGGTTTTGGTGATGGTGTTGTCCATTTCACTGGCTTTAATGCCTTGATCGTCCACGGTTTGTTCAATGATGGCCTGGGCATGCCTGGCCGCCAGTCTGTCAAGGTTATGACCACCCATCTTTTTATCGCTCATCACCCATCACCTCCTTCGCAGGCCATTGATCAACGATTTTCGGCGCCCCGACAACGGCGATTCGGCCAAAGCCGCGAGTCCCCATGCCGCCGACGCCAAACCATTCCAACATGGACAATCCGGCGCAAAACACATCTTCAGGTCCATTCCAGGGGGCATTCGGCAATGGCTCACCTTCGCCATATCTGGCCCGGCCGGCGGGAAACGGCCGATTGTTTTCACCATCGCCATACCTGTAGTCGTCAATCACGGCCTCGGCCGTCAGAAAAGCGGCGCGGGGGATGGCTTCGTAGGTAAAAAGCGCCCTATCTTTGGCCGCGCCATATTTTGGGTCGATGGCAACCGAGGTGCGGACTTCAAGGTTGCTGTTGACGATATGACTGAACAAGTTCTCATGAACAACGACGATTCGGTCTTGAACAGTCCGCCAGCGCTCCAGTTTTTCCCATTCGCCGGGAACGGCCGCCAATTCGCCGGTTTTCAGTTCATGGAGCATCAGCCAGCCGAGATTAAGCGGTTCTTCGCGCCCCCAAGTCAGCACCGCGCCGTTTTCCGGTATATCCTGCGCGGATGCGTTTATGGCGATATCCGCTGCTTCAAGCCGCGCCTTTGTCGTAACCCATGCCGGGCCGGCCATGGAATGCACCGGAAAAAGCAGGATGTGGGCGTCGAACATATTGACGATGCCGGAAAAGGCCCGGGTTCTTTCTCCTTCGCCATTTCCGCCCTTCATCTTTTTTATGTATCCGAATGTATAGCAAACCGGGTTTTTTTCGGGATCCATCACTTTGTTATGTTCCTGTCCCGCGGCTTCCGGCGTTTCATAAATCCGGGCCGCGTAATGTCGGGCCGCGCCGTGCAGACTGGTTCCGGGAATCTTGGGAATGCGCGTGCCGGGTTCGCGGACAATGCTGTTGTCCACGCGACCCAACCGGTAGCCCCCGGTTCCGACGTGAACCGGGTCCGTTGTCATCAGCAAATAACGCAACCGTTTGTAAGTCGCCATGTCGTTGCCTCCTATTCCCTTATCAGTTCCATGCGCAATTCCAGAAGATCAGCCAATTCGCCGCGCGTCCCGGCCTTGACCAGTTCATCCCATTGCTGTTTTTTATCGTCGTTGTCCCCTGGCTTCGGTTCGGGGGATTTTTCTTTCGGCCATGCGGCGCCGGCCAGGGTGTCGGCGACGAATTGCTTAAATACGCCATCGTCAATTATGGATTTTCGCGATTTATCCTGCCCAAACCACATTTCACGCGTGGTTTCAATGGTTTGAACCACTTTATATCTTTGAGTTTTTTCTAACGATTTCAATATAGCCCACAATTCGTCCAGTCGATCAAGGTCTTCCAGATAAAATGGCCGGGTGGGCCGGGCGGGACGACGGCCGTCAGCGTCGTAAAATATGTCGAATCGTCTTTCGCTGACGTCGAGGAATTCAAAATCGAAAGTTGAAGGGCAAAATTGGATTTTATCTCCCTGCTTGAGTTCAGCGGCATGAATCATCAAATAGTCGTATTTGGGGTGCAAAAACAACTTTTGCCTGTCTTTCGGGGTTGGATTGCCATTGGCATCTTCACAAAAAACAACATAGGGATACCAGTCATCTGGCGTTTCGCCATCGCCCATTACCGCAGGAATATGCCAGGCAACGATTTCGTCATTTCGTTTAATCTTTAAGGCAATCGTATCGTTAAATTGGCTCGTCCCATTTGACAGGGCCATCTTGGCTTTCGGCAACACCCCCCGAGAGACTTCATGAACAATCCATTCGCTTTCTTCTACCAGGGTTTCCCTCACTAACATGGCTCGCCCTGCGTCCAACGCGGCTCGCAATGGCGTTCTCCGATGAAAATAGACCGCGCCAAGATGCAGGGGCAAGCGGTTCCGCACCTTGCCCATTTCGCGTTCATATTTGATTTTGATGCCATTCATGATGTTCAGGGCTTTATCGGCGGGAACGAGGGCCATAAAAGTGCGGGGTTCGGATAGGATGGGTATTGTTGGGATATAAGCGCTATCAGGTATTTCATCGGTTTTTTCCAACAAAACTTTGCCCCATATCTTGCTGCCCGCTCTTTTTTCATCCGGTTCTTCTATTGTGAGACTTTCACCAACACGATTTTCCAGCCAATCCTTCACAGAGCGTCCCAATTGTTCAGGTTGCGCCAAGTAGTCAAGATTGTCGGATGTAATGAATCTCTGATTTTCTGTGTCCCAAACAACATCCAATTTGGCGCCGCCTCCCAAGACCAGGTCATATACATGATATTGTCCTGGATTGCCCTTTTTAGAACCCTCTAGGTTGACTTTGATTTCAAGACGAGACTGTTTATGTTCGACAATTTTCGCTGCCAACGATTCTTTAGGATTCAAATCTTTTTCTGATGGAAGAATCTCTTGCCAGAACTTTCGGGTGGTTTCCCATACACGACGAATTCGAGCAAAAGATTGAGATTCCGCAGCATAGGTTATGACTATCTTGTCTCGGACGATGAAAGGATATTTTTCTCTTGTTCCCCAAAAAACGGTGTCTAATATTTTACGGCGGCTCTCTTCACCGCATGTTAGCAATACATTTGAGTCGTGTACTTCGAAAGTCTGCCCCATACATTTAGTCGAACCACCGATATTAAACTTTTCTGTCATATCCTCTTTTACAGTTAATTTGAATTCTCCGTCTCGGAGTTTAACAATATCCTTAAGGTTCACTGATAGTTTTTCCGTATCATAAAGAACAAGTTTTTTCTGTTTAAAGGGTCGCCATGAATCAGAATGCCATTCCTTTTCAATTAACAAATTTAAGTTTGAATTCCACTCCATTTTTCTATTATTTAAAAAGTCAAATTCAATCCCGCATGATGGCTTTTCTCCCCAAAATTCAACTTTAAGCGCTAATCTTTTAACCCTTTTTTCATTCTCTTTTTCCCCGCTTGACGGATATGCCATAAATGATACAAAATTTTGGAAATCCCATTTTCCAACCAGCAAAGCAATCCGACCATTTTTGTCTGTAGTTTCATAGGTCCAGATAGTATCGCGATTCAGCCCTTCCGCCACCCATTCTTTTGACACGTTGGATCTGCGATGCATGCATAAGCAACAAATATTTCGATTTTTCGCTTTTTCAGAGTAATAATCCGCCTTTTTTTTATAATCATTCAACAATGCAGCGCCATATCCTTGTGGTCTTATATTGCAGCCAGTGCATTTTTCTTTGATACTTTGCCACGGCCCACCGCGATCTTGCCAAGTCGCATACATTTCATCGATTTGATACGTTTTACCGACTGGTTGCCCAATTCGATCTGAAATGTATGAACCAATGTAGTTACCCCCTTTAGATGTTGGATGAGCCACCAGAGGTGAAGATGCAAGTTGTAAAGAAAGCTTTAAGCCATCAATTTCTAAAAAATGCTCAATTTCTCGCTTAATCGTTTGCCATTTGGAATCATTGTTTGGAAAATCTGGAACGATATAAAAGCTGCCATTTTCATCGCGATAAACTTCAATACCGTATAATAGTTTTTGTTCTAATCGGGTATAGACTCGGTCAAATGATTCCACCAGCAATTTTTTTCGAACGCGAAGATCTGCTATCGAAGTCGCTTCTTTTAGATACAGCGTCCCCTCCGTTCTTACATGAACCACGCGCCAAAACAGTTGGTTCTTTTCACCTTTTGGCGACACATAAAGATCGTCATGTTTAATAACTCGATTTTTCAACAAGAAACCAATAGCGGAGGTAATAAGAAAGGCCATTCCGGTATGACCAATATCCCAAATTGTGACATCATTGAGCGGTCTGCGGGTATCAGCTATTGCTTTTTTAAATAAACATTCTAATTTATTGTAAAAATGAGTCAATGAAAATAGTTCGACATGCGGCAACAAACAATCTTGTATAACTCTTTCAATCTCATGCCTCAGTTCTTCAATGTTGGACACAGAAGCTGCCGAATCCTCCCACCCAAAAGGTGTACTGATCAGTAAGTTGTGCTCATCATGTTGTTGCTTAAGCGCAATACCCTGTTTTTCTCCTCCAGAGGCACCGTGATGAGCGCGGTACATAAGATGCGTCAGGCGCGATCCTTCAGAAAAAAGATGCTCTATTCCATATTTTTCGTCGCCCTCCTGCCTTGTATACCAGGGCTCCTCAACACCCAAATATTCGATCATATCGCCAGGGACATAGATTCGGTCATCGAACGGCGCATCGAAATTGAATGAGAGAGTGTTTAGTGCTTGTTTTGTTTTCCTGTGGAGAATATCTGAATCCGGCAATTTGTCGCAATTATCCCATAATCCATCAAGTGGGCAAAGCGGTTCAATTAATTGCAGAATATGTTGAAATAAATAATTTTCACTGCCTGTTTTTAGCTGATTATGTAAAAAATCAGAACTGATTTTCCCCAAATTATGCAACAAAGCGCCGACCCCAGCCAAACGAAGGGCTTGTTGGTTTCTTTCAAGAATATCAAGATACCCCATGGAACTCTCCCATTCCTTAGTCGCCCGTTATTCCTTGAATCATTTGGGCCATATTTTCAAATGAGGTAAACGTCCTGCTGATTGTTCGCGGTGCAGGCTCTATCTTGGCGTTTTCCCATTCGGCCATCTCTTTTCGGTATTGATCCAATTGCTTCTGGTAATCCATCCATTGGGCTTTGGCTTCCTTGAATGTTGCCCTTTCTCTGCTCGATGCGTTTCGGGTCGTTCGCCACTCGTTGGGTTTGAGCTTGAAATCCTCTTCGGCATATTCGGCGATAAACTTGCTGACGGCAACGGGTTCAACCGGCGCTACCGGTTCCGACATTGTTGCCTCTTTTTCCGGATAACGAATCACAAGTTGTCCTTGACCGTGAACATCCGCCGCCCCAAACCCGCTGCTCGTCTTGGCCCCGAAACCATACATCGCCAGCATCGCCGCCACGCCTTCAGCCGTCAACTTTAGATCGTCAACCGTATGAAGGCGGGTTTCGTCTTCGTTTTCGCCCATGAGGTCAAACGGCGCGTTCAGCAGCACGAATTCCCCGACGGCGCCGGCGGGTACGCACTCCAAAAGAATGGGGTTTTGCCCCGCCCCCTTTTCCCGTGAATGCGGGTTGATCACTTCCAGGCCGATGTCGGTGAAAAAGGTCGGGAAAAAGCGAAGCCGGCCCGCTTTGCCCTGGTCGTCGGCGCTTTCGCCGAACAACCGGCGCAATGCCGGGTTGTCGTCATCCCATCCGTTTGTCCGGCGGATCGCGGCACGCAACGCCCCTTTCCACTGGCTGGGGGCCACATAGGGCACTTTAAAAACCCATTCTTTTTTTACCGGATTTTCGAGAATGTGCCAGACCGCGTCGTCGCGGCTGACGTAAGGGCTTGCCAGCTTGAAGGGCAGCCGCATCCCCCATGCGCCGGCGGGAAAAATGGAAACATCCGGCAAATCGGGCGTCAAGCCCAGGGGGTCAAGATAGGATCTTTTCCGGTCTTCCAGAAACCGGCGGGACGCCCCGGAAGATATCCATTTCCACAATCCCCCGGCTTTGCCGCGCAAATGGCCGGCCCGAGCCCGCTCTTTTTGGGGTGAAGCCATGGCCTGGGCCAGGATTTCAAGGCGGGCGGCCGGGTCGTCGATCCGGGACAAATCGGACCATTCGTCGGGCGGCGCGTCGGCGACGCCGGAGAGAAAATCGACGGCGTAGGCCTGGGTCGCGGGGTCGCGGGCGAGCAACGCATAGCGGGCGTGGAAATCGCAGGTCATTGAAAACTCCTTTGTTGTAAAGCATTCCATGCCGCAATGAGGGGCGCGAAAACCTCCTTGAGAGCGTCTTCAACGGCTTTTTCCACAATGCTTTCGGCAAACCCAACGAGAGACTTCCTCTGTTGAAATGCCGCAATATATATGTAAATCCAAGCCTTTGAAGAAGAAATGGGAAAACCGTTGTCCGACATCAAAGCGGGCATTTCTTCTTCCGCTTTGCGCAGCAGCTTGCCAGCCAACCGTGCATCCTTCACCAAATCCTCCGCGATGGCATTCTTTTCGGGTCGTTGCAATAATTGAAGGACATATCCGTCAAAATCCCGATTTCCCCCAGGGCCGGGGGCGTCCGAGACATGCAGCGCGAGTTCCATCTTTTTTGAAGAATGGACAAACAGATTTTCATGGTCACCCAACGAACGAAAAGAAAAGTTTTCCCAGAATTTGATTTGATTTCTTCCGCCGAATTCCTGAAAATGCCGTTCAACATCAGCCGCTCTTTCGGTGGGCGAATCCAGTTTCTCCTGATCGACGATCACCAACAACCGTCTTGCATGCGGCCCTTTCCGATAATCTTCCAGCAATCCAACATTTTTCTCCTTTGAAAGCAATCGATTCAAAGCATATGGATAACCTTGTCTTGGGGGTGTCGCGCCCCCCTTCGACGGCGGTTGCATTGTCGAATTATCAAGAATCTTTCTTTTGTACAAGGCATGTGCCAGCCGCCATTCGGTGAGCCCTTCAGTTACAACGGTGACGGGGTGTTTTGCGCTTTGCATATCACACCTCCTCTTCGGCCAAAAAGGGCACGACCTCCAGCCCTTCTTCCGGCACACGAGGATCGCCATATTCCATCCAGACGCCAAGGGTTTCGCCGGTGATCGGCTGCGTCAATAATTGCCCTTCTCGCAATTGGAGTTGGAAAGATTGCAATTCCCGTGATGGCAGGGCGCCTTTTTCCGCCAATTTGACGATGGCGTCCAGCACCTCTTTGCTTTGCGAACACAGGAACATCTGGATCGGGCAATCCCGAATGATGGTTGTCACCTCCTGTAATAATGAACTCAGGGCCGATGGATGCATGAACAACTCCGGATCCTCCCACAAAAACAGCCCCGGGCGCTCTTCCGACGCCATTTCCTTTAGCGCGATAAGGCTGGCGAGCATCTTGAAAGCATGGCGGGCGCCGTCGCCGAAATGATCCACGGCCAGGGGTTTGGCGCCGGGCAAGCGGATATATCCGGTGTAACTGTTGTCGAGTGTTTCATTTGCCGCGATTTCCACCCGGCATGACGCCAGTTCCGGATAAACGCGACCCAATGCGTCGGCGATTTTTTCGTACCAGTCCGGGACGGTTTTCCACGCCATGTTCCGAAACGCCGGAGTAAACGGCCCGTTCATGGCGTGAAAATCAAACAGCAGCACATGGTTGGGGTCCACGCGGTCCCGCTGGCGGACCGCCCACGCGGCCAGGGGAAAATCTTCCGCTTTCGGATCGGCTTGCGCCATTTCGTTAATAAATGACGGATGCCATGCAAAGGTGAACCATGTGCCGGCCAGGTTGGCTTCCGCCAGGTGCGGATGAAGACAGGCCGGCAACAGATCCGGCGGCAGGATGTCTTTCGCGGGCAAAGCAAAAGACGCCACGGTTTGCGCGTCGAGCTTGTCAAATCCGCCATAATTATTGATGTCGTCGCTGGGCGGCGGGATGAGTCTGAACATCCGCAAAACATGGTTGCCCTTTAAAAATTTCAAATGAACATCCAGGGAGTTTTCCAGGGTCACGTCGGCGGGCCCGGCCTCCCATCGGGGAGATTGCCCGTGCCGTTGCCAGATGCGGCTCCAGGGGGCGCGTCCTGTAAAATCATTGGCCAGCGGCGCAAAGCCCGCGATGGTTTCATCAATGGTTTCCAGGTTGTTTTGGGATGATTCCATCTTTTCCCTAACCATCTTTTGGACTTTTTCAAAAAGCGTTTCAGAGTGCAACGCGCAATCGCGCCCACTCGCGCCGGTCAAATACAACATCTCCAGAACAGACGTTTTCCCGCTGTTGTTGGGGCCGATGAGGATGTTGAATTTTCCAAAATCTTCCAGCTTGCCCCTTCGGACGCCCCGAAACCGGTGAATCGCCAATTGCTCAATCATGGATCAGGCTCCTTTCAATGAATCAAACGCGGTCAGGCCCGCGGTCAGGCTGACGTCGCCGGTAGCGGTCTTTAACACCTCCCGCCAGACGGTTTTGTTTTTGATTCGTTTCATTATCGAGTCGCGGGTCTGTTTCGGCAGGGACTTCGGCAGCCACGCCCATCCGCGCGCCCGCCAGCCGCCGTCTGTTTTATAAGCCCAACTGACCGCGATTTTGCTCCGGATGCGATCATGGGTGGTCGTGCCGAACACCTCCCGTTCAGCCGGAATCCTTTCCCGGACCTGATACCGCCAGGCGTTTTTCAAAGCCGGCGTCACCGGAATCATGTTCAGGGTCGCCAGCCTGGACAGGGCCCGGGCCGTGTCGCTTTGGCCCATGAGCCGCTCCAGCCCCGATACCCGGGACCACCAGTTTTTGCCGGACGGCGAAAAATCAAACCGGAAAAAGGCGATGTCCCGCAAATCCGGCAAACCGGTCGTTTTTCCGGTTTCGCCCCTCGGGGGTTGAAAAATCCCGGATTGTCGGGAAAGTCGCTCCCGCTCCCGATCGTCCATGATCCGAAACACCCCGTAGCCCAACTGGGGTTTGGCGCCAATGGTCCCCCATTGTTCGAGGAACAACAGCAAAACCCCCAGATGGTTCAGGGCCTCGGTGTCGCCAATAAAATTCAGCGTCGCCTCGCCCACGTGGCCGGGAGGCAAAAACCATCCCCGATTGCGATCCGGGGGTCTGACGTTCAACCCCTGGGGCGGAGACCAGGCCGGTTTCGCGGCGCCGTCGATCCGCAGTTGAAACCGCCGGCGCCAACCTGTGCAACCGAAGAGAAAACAAGCGGCGCAAAGTTGTTCTTTCGGCGGGCGGCTGTCGTTTGCATCGAATCGGCACCCCCGGCCGTTTTCCCCGCTTAACGGGTCGCACACTTGTCCGCCGGTCCCGCGCAGCATTGCTTCATACCACCACCGCAAGCCGCCGATAATTCCGGTTTCATGGATGCGATGCATGGTTCCGTTCATGCCGCCGGTCCAGATCGGGGTCAAGGCTTGAATGGGGATTTTCATTTTGATTTCCATTTTTTGATTTTCTCCCGTTCGTTTTTACTTCAAACCATTTTTCTTCTTTTGCGTCAACCTATGTTTTGGAACAGGTTTAAAAAACAGAGCAATTGTGTATGCCGTGCATAGTCCCGTCTTATTTCTGAGGCCGGGGCAACAAAGCCCCGGAAAACTCCCGAATTGATGATACGGCGCGTATTTGACATTTGTTGCTTCAATGAGGCCGGGGCAACAAAGCCCCGGAAAACACATACACGGCATCAACAGTTTTTGCTAGTTCAGCAGCTTCAATGAGGCCGGGGCAACAAAGCCCCGGAAAACGCCTTGCAGAAGCCGCTGAGCAATTCGATATAGGCGCTTCAATGAGGCCGGGGCAACAAAGCCCCGGAAAACGTATCGTTATCAAGAGTACAGTATATATGAACTACAGCTTCAATGAGGCCGGGGCAACAAAGCCCCGGAAAACCGAGCGGGCAACCGCTGGAAACCGCCCCGACAAGATCAGCTTCAATGAGGCCGGGGCAACAAAGCCCCGGAAAACGCCGCTAAACCATCAGTTCAAAAGACTGTTAAAGTGGCTTCAATGAGGCCGGGGCAACAAAGCCCCGGAAAACGAGGCCGCCAGAGCGGCGAACCGGGCGTGGCTGGAGGGGCTTCAATGAGGCCGGGGCAACAAAGCCCCGGAAAACCGCGACGATGGAGGCGCCCGACACACACATCAAGATGCTTCAATGAGGCCGGGGCAACAAAGCCCCGGAAAACCG
>JAABTM010000355.1 GCA_011389855.1 Desulfobacteraceae bacterium | reverse complement strand
GACCCTGGACGGCCAGGCCGTCGCGATTTTCATCATTGCGGTTGCCGCGGCCGAGGTCTCCATCGGGCTGGCTTTGATCGTGGCCGTTTATCGGCGGACCGGGTCGGTGGATCCGGCGGTTCTGGAAAGCCGATCGGCATAAGATGAGGATACAGAAATGAAAGTGGAAGAAATTAGACAGGCGGTCGACCGGCTGGGCCTGGCTGAAAAGCTCCTATTGGTCGAAGATGTATGGGATTCCATTGCGTTGAGCAATTCGGAACTCCCCTTGCCTGAATGGCAAAAGAGAGAATTGGACAAAAGGTATAAACAGTATCAATCAGGGGAACAGAATCTTCACGACTGGAAGGCTGTTCATGAAAATTTAAGAAATAACCACAAATGAAACAAAGACAGTCGCCCAGAATGCCGACCTTTGAGCTTTGTGGAAAAATTGACGACATGGAACTTAGCGAATGGAAAGGGGAAGTGGAAACGATCAACCGTCTGAATGAAAAAATGACTTGCCTTGATCAGATCGTATTTGAAGTGGAGCCCTTATGATCTCGCCCCATCCCTTCGACATCACCATCCTGGCGGCTATCGCCACCGCCATGCTCCCGTTCATCGCTTTCGGGCTGATCATCGTCTTTTTCCGGGGGCGGGACCGGATCGCGGCCGGCATCTCCATCGGGGCCATTTCGGCCGCTCTGCTCTGCGCCCTGTTTCTGCTGATCAAGAATTGGGGCCTTACCGGTCCCATCCTCTACACCGCCCGGTGGGCCACGTCTGGCCAGTGGACGATCCCCATCGGGGTCCTTCTCGACCCCGTAAGCCTGCTCATGCTCACGGTGGTCTGCGCCATTTCCTTTCTGGTGCAGATCTATTCCCTGGGCTACATGGCCGGCGATCCCGGATTCTCCCGCTACTACGCCTACATGTCGTTGTTCGCATGGGCCATGATCACTATGACCATTTCGCCCACCATGCTCCAGCTTTACATCTTCTGGGAACTGGTGGGGCTGGCCTCCTATCTGCTCATCGGGTTCTGGTACGAAAAATTCAGCGCTTCCGAAGCAGGCAAAAAGGCCTTTGTCATGACCCGGGTGGGAGATGTGGCCTTCCTTTTGGGGCTGCTCCTGGTGCTGCTCCACCTGGGCAACCTCAACATCCTGGAGATGAACGGCCCGGCCGTGGGCGGCCGGATGCCCCCGGCCACGCTGACCCTGGCGGCGATCCTCATTTTCGGCGGCGTGGTGGGCAAAAGCGCCCAGTTCCCGCTCATGACCTGGCTGCCCGACGCCATGGAAGGTCCCACGCCGGTGAGCGCCCTGCTCCATTCGGCCACAATGGTGGCGGCCGGGGTCTACCTGTTCGCCCGGCTCTTTCCGTTTTTTGAGCTGTCGCCGTCGGCCATGACGCTCTTTCTGACCATCGGAACCATAACCATGCTCATGGCCTCCACCATGGCCATGGTGGCCCGGGACATCAAGCAGGTATGGGCCTATTCCACCATCAGCCAGCTCGGGTTCATGATCATGGCCCTGGCGGCCGGGGGCTATTTCGCCGGGGTCTTCCACCTGACCACCCACGCCGGATTCAAGGCCCTGCTGTTTCTGTGCTCCGGCGTCTTCATCCACCATTTCGGGACCAACGACATGTTCGAGTTGGGGCAGTCGGGCGGGCGGTCCCTGAAAATCCCGATGATCTGCATGACCATCGCCGCCGCGGCCTTGTCCGGCCTGCCGCCTTTTTCCGGCTTCTTCAGCAAGGAAGCCATCATGGCCGCGCTGGCGGAGCTGGACAATCCGGTATGGCTGTGGGCCGGGTTTCTGGGAGCGTTCCTGACGTCCTATTATTCGTTCCGGTTGATCTTTATCATGCTTTTTCCCCGGAAATCCGAAGAACCGGATCACGGAACGGTTGACGACCACGACCATCACGAAGGCGGCTATTGGCCCATGGCCTGGCCCCTGATCATCCTGGCGGCCGTCACCCTGGTCCTGGGATTCGGTCAGAAGGGTCTGGACCATTTCCTCATGGGGACGATGACCGACGCGGCCCGTCACGGCGCGGAAGGCGGTCACCACGGATGGCTGCCCTTTATCGCCGTGGGACTGTGCGGCATCGGGGTGGTGGTCGCGTATCTGGAATTCGGCCTCCCCCGATCAGCCCAGATCGGCTTCGTGGAGCGGATGGACCGCGTCAAGCATTTCTTCGCCGAGCGGTGGTACATCGACCGGTTCTACCGGTGGTTTCTGGACCGGATCATCTACGGCGGCTTCTCCCGGCTCTTCACGGCCAACGACCGGAAGGTCATCGACGGGGGCGTCGACGGGCTGGGGCGGTCCACCGTGGAAGCGGGCCGGCGACTCTCGGACCTGCACCTGGGGATGATTCAGTACAAACTCATGGTCCTGTTCGTCACGATGATATTTCTGGGACTCTACTTCTTCTTTTAGAGCGATAGCGGAGCGATTCTATGCCGTTGACATACGCTGCTTTTCCGTTTCTATCCACCATCCTGCTGGCCTGCGTGGCGGGGCTGCTGATCATCCTCTTCCTGCCGGCGGAGCGGGAGCGGGAGATCAAATGGGTCAGCGCCGTCTGCTCGGGGATCACCCTGGCGATATCGATCTTCCTGTTCATCGCCTACGACCAGGATCTGGGCGGATACCAGTTCGTGGAACGGATCGACTGGGTTCCTTCCATGGGGATCACCTATTTCAACGGCGTGGACGGATTCGGACTGCCCATGCTGTTACTGACGGGGATCGTGTTTTTCACCGGCGTCCTCACCATGTGGGAGATGACCTTGCGGGTCAAGGAGTTCTTCGCCCTAATGTTCCTGCTGGTGGCCGGGGTTTTCGGCATGTTCATGGCCCTGGATCTGTTTTTCATCTTCGTCTGGTACGACGTGTCGCTCTTTCCCATGTACCTGCTCATCGCCGTCTGGGGATCCACCCGCAAGGAATATGCGGCCATGAAGCTGACCCTGTATCTTTTGGCGGGCAGCGCCCTGATCCTGCCGGGGATCATCTACCTGGTGATCAACGCGGGCCTGAACACCTTCGACCTGCTGGCCCTCTCCGAGCCGGGCCTCTTCACGCCGGGACAGCAGCGGTTCGCCTTTCTCCTGTTTTACATCGGCTTCGGCATCCTGGCCGGCGTCTGGCCCTTCCACACCTGGTCGCCGGTGGGCCACGTGGCGGCGCCCACGGCGGTGAGCATGATCCACGCCGGCGTGCTCATGAAGATCGGCGCCTTCGGCGTGCTGCGGCTGGGCATGACCCTGTGCCCCCTGGGGTGGCAGTACTGGGCGCCTTTGATGGCTTTCCTGGCCACTGTCGGGATCGTCTATGGGGCCTTCGTGGGACTGAGCCAGACCGACGTGAAATACGTCATCGGCTATTCCAGCGTCTCCCACATGGGCATCGTGGGGCTGGGGCTGGCCACGGTGTCGGTGGACGGGCTCAACGGCGCCGTCTTCCAGATGTTCGCCCATGGGCTGATGACCGCGCTCTTCTTCTCCTCCCTCGGCTACATCTACGACAAGACCCACACCAAAACCATCGCCGACCTGGGGGGCATGCTCAAAACCATGCCGGTGGCCACCGGCTACTTCATCGTAGCGGCCCTCACCGGCATCGGGGTGCCGTGCCTGGCGTCTTTCTGGGCCGAACTGATGGTTTTCATCTCCGCCTTCAAGGTCTACCCGATCTACGGAACCCTGGCCATCTGCGCCCTGGCGGTAACGGCGCTGTTCATCCTGCGGGTGGTCCAGAAGGTTTGCTACGGACCGGAGCAGCAGCGTTTCGCGGGGCTGCCGGACGTCTCCCTCGGACTGGGCGCGCCCCGGATCATTCTGGTGTCGGTGATTGTGATCTTCGGCCTCTTTCCCTCGCTGATGTTCGACATGATCCAGACCGCCACCATCCCCTTTTTAGATAGGTTGCCCTGATGAACGCCATGATCTTCGCCCCCGAACTCTACGCGCTGTGCATGAGCGCCGTTTTTTTCACCTATACCCTGATCCGCCCCAATCCCCGGCGGGATTTCCTGACGGCCCTGGCGCTTTCGGCCGTGGGCATCGGCGTCTGTTTGACGGCGGTTCCGGCCGCCGGGGATCTGTTCCGCGGCGCCTACCGGGTCGATCTGTTTTCCCAGGTCTTCAAGACCCTGCTTTTCATGGGGTTGTTCCTGGTGATCTGCCTCTGTTCGGAACTTAAAGGCATCGAGGAACGGCTTCATTCGGAGTTCTATCTGCTCCTGACCATTTGTACGCTCTCCATGATGATGCTGGTCTCCAGCGTCCATCTGCTGACATTGTATCTGGCCCTGGAACTGTCCTCCTACTCCCTCTACATCCTCGTCTTTCTGCGAAAGCGCGAGGGTTACGGGGTTGACGCCGTTGTCAAATATTTCCTTATAGGGGCGACGGCGTCGGCGGTGATGCTTTTCGGGTTCGCCCTGATTTATGGCGCGATCCAGACCGCCTACCTGGGGGAGCTGCTCCGGATCCTGCCCACGGTCCTCGACCAGCCCCTGGTGATCTTCGGAGTGTTGCTGACCCTGTCCGGATTCCTCTTCAAACTGGCGGTCTTCCCGTTCCATTTCTGGGCCCCGGACGTCTACGAAGGCGCGCCCAACCAGGTGACCGCCTACATCGCATCAGCCTCCAAGGTGGGGGCCATCGCGGTGCTGCTGCGGCTGGTCTCCCTGACGGGGGGCGACAGCGCATACCTGGCCCACGCCCTGGCCATCCTGGCCATCATCACCATGACCGTCGGCAACCTGTCGGCCATGGTCCAGAAAGACCTCAAACGGCTCCTGGCCTACTCCAGCGTGGCCCAGGCCGGCTACATCCTGCTGGGCATCCTGAGCATGAACCCGGCGGGCTACACCAGCGTCGTCTTCTACGCCGCGGCCCTGCTGCTCATGAAGTTCACCTGCTTCATGGTGGTGGTGAAAGTGGCCGACGA
>JAABTM010000078.1 GCA_011389855.1 Desulfobacteraceae bacterium | reverse complement strand
AACCTGGAAACAGGGAAAGGGTCATCCAAATGCTTAGCCAATACTTCAGCCGCGGATTTTAGTTCATCGGTTTCGACCGACATGCATGCGCGATGAATGGATTCAGGCAGAGAATGATCATTAAATATGCCAATTATTATCCGGGACACCAAATTCGCGGAATCAATTGCAACCGGGTGACAATGTGTGATTTCAGAAACCTGAATAACTAAACCCTCTAGAGGATAATTTTGACAATGAGAAATCATGGCGACTGGGGCAATTCGCATAGCCGCGCCATTCCCGAATGATCCATCACTGAATTTTTTCCGATTCAGATCTCGCCAACCAACCCCTCTTCTTATCCCCTTTAGGATTCTACCGGCATCCGGACCATACCCCCTGGACCATCGATAACTACCGGCGAACCGCCTGGCCAAACGATCCTGATCAATCTCGCCATTTTCAAGATATTCATCAATAATATCCAAATTCATTGCCGTGTCGTCGGTGTATCGACGCCTGCCCTGACGTGTCTTTCCTATCAGCTTCCACAATCCACGCTCAAGAATCCCCCCCTCGAACCCCGCGAGCATGGCGTCGGCGCGGATTCCGCCCAATAGGGACCCGCGGATTCTTGATGATTTGGATTCATTCATGTTGTGTAACCAGTGATTGCGCCGTTTTCCGGCCAACACCAAAATAAAAACATGTTGGCTTTTTCTTATCTTGTCATTGATCTAGAACGGGATAGAATCGGACTCATCAAGATCTTCGTTGTCAAGACGACCGGACTTACTGTAATCGGTTGCTTGTTCTGGCTGGGAATCCTCTTGTTCTTCTGCATCCCGTTCCTGTTCCCACTGGTACAGCTCCTCGTACATCTCGTTCTTGAGAAGCCATATCGGGTCTGCATTATTCCGGAGGAATTCGTCAACCGGAATACCGTCAACAGTCGGTGGACGCTTGACACGCTTCTGCTTACCATTGACGAAAATCGTCATGTATTCTCGCCGCCGGCGTTTCTTCTCTGCCTTCTCTGCGGAAGTCAATTTTCGTTTCCGTTTAGCCATCTATGAGCTTTTCGCGTATTCTCTAAGCCAACGTCAAAAATCAGCGGCACCGAAGGCGTCCGCCTGGATTGCCTTGTTGGACGGCGTTTCTGGGGACTGATAGTTGATCATGCCCCGTTGCCCCAGATTGGCCTGCCTTGACCGCTGGATCCAGGGAACTGAAGCCCCATGACCGTTACAGAATTAATCACAGCACAAATAAGACCCCTGGTGTGGGCCTGAACCTGGTCAAGAAAAGAACAGTCCATTCTGGTCTCGAACTTCTCTTTCTGCCTATTCACAAAGAAGGGCAATGATGCGCCAGCCTCATCAGGTGCATCCCAAGATCCATGGCAGATGACATTGCGAATCTTTGATGCTTCACGGAGATCATTCTCCAAGCAATCAAATCCATCAACAACACAATCCGGGTGTTCGCGGACTGCCTTTGCATATGTGTCGATCAATCCGCCTAACGGATCCGACAATGCCTTCTCCAGCTTTGACTGCCACTTCGAGTCCTCAACAGCCAATTGCTCTTCGCTGTATGGCCGGGTCCCCGTCAGGGCGAAGATCGCTTTGGCTAGTACCTCTTCAAGAAATCCAAAGGTTGCCACTGCTTTTCCCAAGCTGGACCAGAATTCAGAGATAGGCAGATGTACAGGAAATTCGGCTGGCAACTCATCTTCATTCACCCGAAATGACCTCGGTTGTGATTGTTTCATGTGAACACCTGGATCAGCCGCCCAACCATAAAATGAGCGGTGCTGAGCGATTAGCGAAGCATCCGCTCCATTGACATGGTTGGTCGGCGTTTAGTCCGCATTTTTCACAATAACCAGTTTTTCGTTTTCTATCCTGCCCTCAATGATATCCTTTCATTCTCACGAATGATGTGCGGGCATGATTGTTTTATCCTTGCCCCATGATGTATTCTTCCGTTCTCGCGAAATTAGTAGTCATTGGATTAAAATTCATCCCACATAGTTTTAAAGACGAGACCTCTGATAGCATCAAAGCTATCAACTAAAGCTAAGTTACTATCTGCAATATTAGAAAAGTCCCGTTTTCTTCCCCTTACTCCATTCGATCGAAAGTATTCAGTAAGGTCAGATGCAGTTTCAAAAAGAAGTGTCAAATAATCCTTGGTCTCGTCATAGGATTTTTTTTCAGATTCTTCACACTGTACTTTTAAACATTGCAAATAATGTCTAAAAGCTTCTCTTTCACTAAATGCAACAGTGGTAGGCTGAGCGCCTGTAAAAAGTGGTGAGGCATAATCTGATTGGTAACTGCTTGGTGTTTCAAGCTGGTCAAGTATACCCGTTCTATGTGCAACATCCAATGTGGGAATTTGATACTCTGATAAAGCTTGGGGACAATAATACCAAGTTCTTCTTGTTGCAAAACTTGTTTCATCATCTTCATCAAAATCGCCTATTGGGAAGACACGGGTTTTCAACCAAATGCCTGAACATATTGCATCAACCTTTGCTAATGCAAATGACAGGAATTGATGGTTAGAATATCCTAAAATTATTGTTTTATTGAGAATTTTTAGCCCTGCCGATAAATCAATTAAATTTAGTAACCATGTTATATTATCGACTAAATAATCGTTATTTGGATGCACAGGAATAATATAAAAACCTTCAACAGGATAATCCTCTATTTGTTCCAACAGATTATGAATTTTTTCCTCATTTAATAAAATGTCGTCACTAACACATAAAGTAAAATAACGAGGTAAATGTAGATTATATCTTTCAAATGAGGTTAATATCTGTCTATTTATAGCGTCCCAATCTTCATTAACATCATCACTTAAATAAAGGGATGGAATTATGACCCCTGATGCTCCAGATGGTTTAATGTATTGGTTTACAAGTATATCAGTCATGCTTTTTAGGCCATCACCGTTAAAAAAAGTAAATGTATCGAATGATGATGGCCAAAATTGATGGTTTTGAAGATTTTCTTGAGATGTCCGAGGCACATAAAATTGAGGATCAATTAAAACAGACCCACCATCACCTTTTATCTTTGTTGAAAAGGTAATTATCTGTTCAAGCGTCATGTTCTTTGGACTTATGATAGCGGTTCCTTCTCCCCAATTGCTGATAAGCTCATAACAGTGGCCCATCATTCCATGTCCAATTTGTAAATATAGTTTCATATTCAGTTACCAATTCTTAACGTAGGTTGAATTACTTCTAATATTTTCTTAGCCTCACCAATCGATTTAGGCCTTCTGGATAAATGGTTATCCCCTAAACTTTTGATAAACTTAGCCATCAGAAATCTGTCATCACCTTTAATCCGTAATGCTGGTAAAGGTTGCTGCTCAATTCTTTTTATTACTTGTAAGATATCATTGGCATTATGTAGGTATGGATTATACCCTTGAATCATTTCAGTGATAACTACACCGAGTGAAAATAGGTCAGCTCTGATGTCAATATCTTTTTTTCTATTTCTAAATTGCTCTGCTGCTGAATAACCTATAGTAAATAGCCCAAAGGGTTCATGGGTCAAAGTAATTGATTCAAGATCAAGGTGCCTTGATATACCAAAATCAATCAACCAGTACTTGTTATCACTTCCAACCATTATGTTTTCAGGCTTTATGTCTCTATGAACTATATTTTGTTCTTCAGATTTCCCCAAGATTGAAAACATTACATCAATAAAGTCTAACACTTCTGTCAGTGTAAAGGTTTTCCCCTCTTTCAAAACATCTCGTAAACATTTACCAGAAATGAATTCTTCGACAATCCAGATTAATTCTTTCGGGTCATTAACTTGATCTGCATTTGTTTCTATTATTTTTGGTATATTGGGGTGGTTGATAACATCTACGGCGCGAATTTCCCTTTTTACCCTTGCCAAGGTATCCACGCTTGGTTTCAACACTTTAAATACAATAGGAACCTCATTATCAGTATATATCGCACGGTAAACTTGTTTCTGCCCACCTTTTCCAATTAAACCATTAATTTTTATAGGAAATGATATGTCATTTAGAATTTCTGTTATTTTTGATTTTGAGATTGTTTCTAACATGAGCTCCAACAATTCCTTCCAATATATTCATTTAAATACCAAGATGTTATAGCCGTAGGAATTTTTATATTTTTAGGCTTTATTAATTCACGATACTTGGAATCAAAAGACAGCACACCAACATCCGTCTGTTTATAATTATCAATCAACTTGCTATTGATCGTTTTTTCTGGGAATAATGAAAAGGATTTTGAAGAGAATAAAACATTGTTCTGTGATTGCTCTAAGGCTCTCTTCCAATCTTTTAGTTTAGCTTCAATGGCAATTATTTCTTTTAGAAAAAAAATTTCATTAAGTGGTTTAATTTTTACTTTCCCAGCTTTATTTGTAATAATTGTTTCTGCTTTTGATAGGCGGGAGAGTGTTTCTTTTACCTGTTTGATTGAAAAACCGAGTTCTCCAACTATTTCTTCAGTTGTTTTAAAAACTCTACAGTTGTACAGGTGGTGGAGTATTTTTATATCGTTTTTTACAAGGTTGTTTCTTTCAGCCTTCCATTTATCGAGTATATCTTTTTCCCATTTTATACACACGAGGTCTGTATATCCAAGCTGTGTAAACGGTTCATGAATCAAGGAAACATTATATTTATCATTTTTAAATCTATCAAAATATCCAGATTCTAAAAAGTTTACTATAAAATCATATTCTTCCGTACGTCTTTGATGCGTTTTTTTATAGATCATAGCTTTTCACATAGAATGAGATTGAGTTTAACTGATAACAATATAGCTAATAGCTGTTCATTCAAGTTGTGTTTCAAGAAAATCCAATCATATTATATTGTGTTAAAAATTCAAAATTTAAAATAAAATATTTATTACTACATAGCACTAATTTCCCAATTTTCAAATTATTTTTTAAATTTACACTAATTTTGAATATACGGCACAATAACGACAAGGTCACCGGCGTTATCCCGCTGACCAGCCGATATCCGTCCGTTTCAGCAAATTTCCTTCGGCAACGATTCTCTATCTTTTCCTGCCCCTGATAGTTTCCTTCCGTTCTCACGATCATAGTCGTGTGGCCAACCAGTGATTGTGCGGTTTTCCGGCCAATATCAAAATAAAAATATCCCATTTTCAAAATCAGAAAAACAGTCATTTGTCAAATATTATTTGTAACCCACTATATTTTCAAAACACCCTCACTTTATTCCTTGACAAATTTTTGTCGGTCAACATACATAATATCAAGCTTATCCGAATGTCGGCTTTTTACGCTCAAGTCGACTATTACCCCAATATTAATGTTACCCGACAAACGGAAAGCAACTATGTTCGATACCCCTGAAAAACTCCAAATTCAGTTTGACCGCCTGCTTTTGAAAAACTCGGTTCCAGAAAAATACCGCCCGTACTACAAAAAATGGGTTCGCTTCTATCTCGATTTTTGCCGCAAATACCATCTTCCGCAAAACAACAAATCCAGCAAACCGCTTTTCCTCAAAAAGCTATCGGAAAAACAGCAGCCGGAAGCGGACCAAAGGCAAGCCTCGCACGCGATTGCAATCTATTATCAAGTCGATATCGACACGAAAGACGATTCCGAATCAAATTGCGGTGATCTTGACAATCATAAACAAAAACATTCGGAAACCGTGCCCCGGCCCACCAAAGCCGACACGGCGCCAACCGATCACTCTCCCCTCATTGCGCCCCAAAAACCATGCTCCGATTCCCCTCGCATCGCAGGCCCTGACCGCAAATGGCCCGCGGGAGCACCGGAATGGGACAACGCCAAAAAGAAACTGGAAAACGAAATCAAAGACAGGCATTACTCCCGCAACACCCTGAAAACCTATTCCG
Source organism: Desulfobacteraceae bacterium (assembly GCA_011389855.1). Classification (GTDB taxonomy): domain Bacteria; phylum Desulfobacterota; class Desulfobacteria; order Desulfobacterales; family JAABSP01; genus JAABTD01. Next base: position 11,214 of record JAABTM010000078.1, on the reverse strand, counting down.
TCTGGGTTTCAAAATTCCAATCCCACACCGGAAACAAACCGCCAACATCATTGACGGATGACGATTACAAGGATTTCCTGACCCATTTAGCGGTCAATGAAAACGTCGCCGCCTCCACCCAGAACCAGGCCTTCAGCGCCCTCCTGTTCTTCTATCGCCACGTTCTCAAAAAGGAACCGGGCGACATCAAATCCGTCAGAGCCAAGAGAAAACCTCATATTCCGACCGTCCTGACCCGAAAAGAAGTCGATCGCATCATCCGCCGCCTACCATACCCCAACAACCTCATCGTCAGCCTTCTGTACGGTTGCGGTCTCCGCCTGTTCGAATGCCTTCAACTGCGCGTGCAGGATTTCAATTTCGACGAGGCCATCTTGACGGTTCACGACGGCACAGGCAAAAAGGACCGGACCGTCCCCATCCCCGACGCCATCCGGTCGGACCTTTTAACCCATCGGGATCGCGTCGCGAACCTCCACCAAAAGGATCTGGACGACGGATACGACGGAACCTTCCTGCCCAAACAACTGGAAAAGAAAAATAAAAACAGCGCCAAAGATCTCATCTGGCAATGGTTCTTCCCCGCGAAACGGTTGACCGTCGTGCCAAAAACCGGTCAACTCCGGCGATACCACTTCCATGAGCGGGATGTTCAAAGAGCCCTCAAAGCCGTCGTTGGAAAAGCAAAGATTTTCAAACGCGTCACCACCCACACCTTCCGCCACAGCTTCGCCACCCATCTGCTGGAGGCCAACTACGACATCCGCACCATTCAGGAGCTGTTAGGCCACAGCGATGTCCGAACGACCATGATCTACACCCACGTCATCAAAAGCCGAACCGTCAAAGAGGCCAAAAGCCCGCTGGATTTCTGACCCCTCTTCTGGTTGCAGGCAGTCAGATAGTCGTCACGCCATCGCCTCCCGCAGCGGCTTGGCGCGTTCAATCCTGCGCATCCTTTCCGGCGAATTCAATGCATTCCACAAATCATTCCGCTGCTGCAAATTGAGCCAAAAATTCGGCGTATTGCCGAACACTTTCGCCAGCATCAACGCCGTATCGACGGTAACAGCCCGTTTGCCCGTACACAATTCATTGACGGTTCGACGGCTGACCCCCATCGCCGCCGCCAGTTGCCCTTGAGTGATTCCCAGGGGCATCATGAACTCCTCGGTAATCATTTCGGCGACGCTGACGGGCTTTCGTTTTGTTAAAATCATATGGACCTCATTTGTACGTATGATTGTCGAGGTAAACACCATCCGCCTCTCCGCGTTCATCATTCCAAATAAAAACAATACGCCATTTTTTGTTCACACGGACGGAGGATTTATCTTTGAGTTTGCCGGACAGCTTTTCAAAATGATTGCTGGGCGGGCTTCGCAAATCAGCGTCACACGTCGCATCATCCAGCAGTTGAAGTTTCCTGAACAATCGTGACCGAATGTCGGCAGGGATTTTCCTGGAAGGGATGTCTTCCACGAAAAAATCCTTCAGCCATTTGTCACGAAAGGTTTTGATCATACCACACTGTAACCTACATGATTACATAACGCAAGCGAAGTCTGAAGCGACTCTCTACTATAATCACCTCCGCGCCCAAAAGCCCCTCTCCAACCGCATCCCCGATTTATTTTCCCCCCAAAACATGATATTTAATTCCCAAATAGGATATCGAACCCGGAGGCAACCCATGCACCCAAGGCGAATCGCCCTGTAATGAAAAAAGACTGGCAAATCAAAGACATCCTCGACCTGGAATATTTTTTCCACCGGGACGACCCCGACAGCCCCGACGCCCCGCCGGCGGACGATCTGGCCCGGCGGGACCGGGAGATCTACCTCGACCGCATCGCCCCGGAGATCCCCGGGGACCCGCCCCCGTCCCGGCGCCGGATCATCCGCGCCTGGCTGGACCACCGCCGGGCCGCGGAGAAAAAGGTCCTGCCGCCGGACGCCCCCCTGCCCGGCGAGGCCTATGCCGAAATCTACCGGCTCCTGACCTGGCTTTTTCTCCTTTTCGGTTTCCTCATCGGCGCCGGGCTGGCCTCCTCCTTCATGACCTACACCGGCGCCGCCCCCTTGAACGTCGCCTATTATTTCGGCGGACTGATCCTGAGCCAGTTCCTGCTCATGGCGATCCTGCTGGCGGCCCTGGCCGTCCGCGCCGTCAACCGCTCCTTCACCGACAACTCCCTCCTCTATTCCCTGGTGAGCCGCCTGGTGGCGCGTCTGGCTGGATGGGCGAGGCAAAAGACCGTCAAGCGGATGTCCGGGTCCCACCGCACCGGCATCGACGCCGCCATGGGCCTGCTCAGGGGCCGCCGGAAGGTCTACGGCTCCCTTTTTTACTGGCCCATCTTCATCCTGACCCAGATCTTCGGCGTCTTTTTCAACATCGGCGTCATCGCCGCCACCCTCGTCAAAGTCCTCTTTTCGGACATCGCCTTCGGCTGGCAGTCCACCGTCCAGTTCGGCCCCGAGGTGGTCCACGACCTCGTCCGGACCCTCGCCCTGCCCTGGTCCTCCTTTGTGCCGGAAGGGATCGCCTATCCCTCCCTGGCGGAGATCGAAGGGAGCCGGATGGTCCTCAAGGAAGGGATCTACTTTCTGGCCACCGGGAATCTCATCGCATGGTGGCCCTTTCTCCTGTTCGCCGTCATCTTCTACGGCCTGCTGCCCCGGACCCTCCTGCTCATGGGCGGACTGATCGCCCGGAACCGCGCCCTTTCGCGCCTCGGTTTCGAGTTCAGCGACAGCGACCGGCTGATCCACCGGCTGGAATCCCCCCGGGTCAGCACCGAAGGAACCCCCACATCCGGCCCGGGCCTGCCCCCCGGCGCCGAGACGGTCCAACCGACCACCTCCCCGGCCGACGCCCGGAAAGCGGTCTCCGGCGACCGGCGGATCATCGCCCTCGTCCCCGACGACATCTTCGAGGAGTGTACCGAAGAGGCCCTCCGGTCGGCGGTCCAATCGAGTCTGGGCTATCAGGTGACGGAAACCCTGCGCATCGGCGAAGGATACGAGGGGGACCGGGCCGTGCTGGACACTCTCTCCCGAAAGGACTGGGAAAACGGTCGCCCCCACGTGCTCGTGGTCCAGGAAGGATGGCAGCCGCCCATCCGGGAGGTGCTCGGCTTTATCCGGGATCTGCGGGAAACCGTGGGCGAACGGACCGGCATCGCCGTGGGCCTGGTGGGCAAACCCCGGCCCGACACCCTCTTCACCCCGGTAAACGACACCGACTGGACCGTCTGGCGGCGAAAAATCAGCGGCCTGGGGGATCCTTATCTTCGACTGGAAAGGCTGACGCTCAATGGAACCTAACCCCATCCCCGAATTCGCCATCATCGGCCACCCCAACGAAGGCAAATCCTCGGTGGTCTCCACCCTGGCCGAGGACGACAGCGTCCGCATCAGCCCCACGCCCGGGGAGACCATGGAATGCCAGACTTTTCCCGTCTCCATCGACGGCAAGGAGATCATCCGGTTCGTGGACACCCCCGGATTCCAGAACCCGAAACAGACCCTCCAGTGGATGCGCGACTACACCGGCCCCGACAAAGACATCGTGGCCGACTTCCGGAAAGCCCACGCCCACCTGCCCGAGTTCCGGGACGAGGTGGAGCTGTTCAAACCGGTGGAGGAAGGGGCGGGCATCATTTTCGTGGTGGACGGCTCCCGGCCGGTGCGCAACCCCGACAAGGCCGAGATGGAGATCCTCCGGCTCACCGGCCGGCCCCGGATGGCCATCATCAACTGCAAGGACGAAGATGTCTTCTACCTCGACCCCTGGAAGAACGAATTCCGGAAGCATTTCAACTCGATCCGGGTCTTTAACGCCCACAAGGCCACCTACGCCGAACGGATCGCCCTGCTGGAAAGTTTGAAGAGCATCGACCAGGACTGGCAGCCGGCCCTGGAGACCGTCATCGACGCCTTCAAGAAGGACTGGGACCACCGGAACACCCTGGCCGCCGAGATCGTCTGCACCATGCTGGGCGACGCCATCGGCCGCACGGTCGCCCGGAACTTCACCGAAAAGACCGACGAGGACGATCTCCGGGAGCGGCTCCAGGCGGACTACGCCAAGTCCATCCAGAAGATCGAGCGGGAGGCCCACGACACCCTCCGGCGGCTTTACAAGCACAACATCTTCAACGTGGACATGCCGGCCCACTCGATTCTCCAGGCGGATCTCTTCAGCGAAAAGACCTGGCAGTTTCTGGGCCTGACCCAGAAGCAGCTCATCGCCGCGGCCGGCATCGCCGGCGGGGCCCTCGGCGCGGCCCTGGACGTGGCCGCCGCCGGCCTCACCTTCGGCGTCTTCTCCGCCATCGGCGGCGCCGTGGGGGCCGGGTGGGTTGCCTTCGGCGGGGCCCGAAAACTGGCCAGGGCCAAGGTGGTGGGCATGAACCTGGGGGGCCAGCAGATGAAGGTGGGCCCCATGGAGAACATCCAGTTCATGTACGTCCTCCTGGACCGGGCCCTGATCTTCTACTCCCACATCATCAACTGGGCCCACGGCCGCCGGGACTATTCGTCCGACGCCTCGACCTTGCCGGTGGTCCGGACCGACCAGCCCGCCCCATCATCCCAAAAAGCCGGCTTCACCGCCTCCTGGGGCGAAAAAGAACGCCGCACCTGCGCCCGCTTTTTCCAGGCCGTGAAAAGCGGCGACGAGATCAAAAAAATCAATGCGCGGAAGGAGCTGCGGGGATTGCTGAAAAGGACGTTTCAGAGGATCTCGCATAGTGAGCGAAAGTATGGGTTAGTGTTGAATGAAAAATCACAAAGACTGTCTGAACCGCAGATTGACGCAGATTAAGCAGATGACGCAGAAAGGCCCGGGCCGTCGTGTTGAGCACCCATATTGGAACCCTTGACCCGCCAACGCCAAACGTCGCCAACTATCTGCGAAATCATAAAAATCCGCGCGAATCCGCGGTTCAGACACCTTATCCCAAACCCGGAAAGCCCTTTTGATGACCATATCCACCACATTCAACCGCCCCCTCTTCGCCCTAACCCTGGCCGCCATCGCCGCCCTGTTCGCCCTGGGGTTCGCCGCGGCCGACATCGACGCCGACATCACCGGGTACCTGCCCCGGCGCACGCCCGTCATCGCCGACGCCGCCTATATTTTCAAAAACCACCCAATCCAGGACCAGTTGGTGGTCGACGTGGGGCTGGACCGGGAGGACCCCGACGCCCTGGCCGCCATCGGCGACCGGGTCGAGACCCGGCTGCGGGAGAGCGGGCTTTTCGATGCCGTGGGGATGACCGAATTCCGGGAGACGATTCCGGCCCTGGTCCCCTATGTCGTGGACCATCTGCCGGTGCTGTTCACCCGACACGAACTGGAAACCCGGGTCGCCCCCCGCCTCGCTCCCGGTGCGGCGGCGGAGCGGCTTCGGACCCTCCGGCGCGGCCTCATGGGGCTGGAGGGGATCGGTCAGGCCCGATTCGCGGCGGTCGATCCCCTGGGGTTGAAGGACCTGGTCCTGGCCCGGCTCATCCATCTGGCGCCCACCAGCGACGTGCGCATCCACAAAGGGAAGCTCCTTTCCCAGGACGGCCGCCACCTGCTGGTAATGGCGCATCCGAAAACGGCGGGGACGGACACGGACTTCGCACGGACGCTGGACCGCTTTTTCCAGGATTTGTCGGCCGACCTCGTTCCGGAATACGCCGCCCAAGGCGACGCTTTGACCTTGACCCCCGTGGGCGCTTACCGGGCGGCTCTGGACAACGAGGTCATCGCCCGGCGGGACGTGACCCGGGCCATCGTTCCGGCCACGGCGGGGATCGCCCTGCTCCTGCTCTTCGCCTTTCCCCGGCCCTACATCGGTCTGCTGGCCTTTCTGCCGGCCGCCGCCGGCGCCGCCGCCGCTTTCTTCATCCTGTCGCTGATCCACCGGTCCGTCTCCCTCATGGCCCTGGGGTTCGGCGGGGCCGTCATCTCCATCACCGTGGACCACGGCATCGCCTATCTCCTATTCCTGGACCGGCCCCGGGCCACCACCGGGGCGGAGGCATCCCATGAGATCCGAGCCGTGGGGCTCATCACCGCCCTGACCACCATGGGGGCCTTCGGGGCCTTGAGCTTCACCGATTTCCCCATCTTCGCCCAACTGGGGCAGTTCGCGGCCCTGGGCATCGGGTTCGCCTTCCTGTTTGTCCATTCGGTCTTTCCCCGGATCTTTCCGGAAATGCCGGCGGCCAAACCGAGACGGCTGCCGCTGCGCGGGCTGGTGGACCGGCTCAGCGGATTCGGCCGGAAAGGGGCCTGGACCGCCCTGGGGGTCGGCCTGTTCCTGCTGGTGTTCGCAAGGCCGGACTTCAATGTGGACATGAGCGCCATGAACACCGTGACCAGCCAAACCCAAGCCGCCGAATCGCTGGTGACGTCCACCTGGGGGGACGCCATTTTCGAAAAGATCCACCTGATGACCCAGGGGGACGCCCCGCCCGATCTCCAGGCCGCCTGGGACCGCTTGCGGCTATCCATGGAACGGGACATGGCGGCCGACATTCTGGAATCGGGGTTCGTCCCTTCCATGCTCTTTCCCGGGGACGCCCTCCGGCGGAAGAACGGCGCCGCCTGGCGGGCCTTCTGGACCCCGGAGCGGACCGCCGGCCTGAAACTAATCCTGACGGAAACGGGCGCCGAACTGGGGTTCACGGCCGACGCCTTTGCCCCCTTTCTGGAAAAAATCGGACCCCGCGCGCCGATCCCGGACGACGCCGCCATCCCCCCCGCGTTTTTCGATCTCCTGGGCCTGAAGCGGACCGCCGACGGCGACCGATGGACCCAGTTTTCTTCCCTGACGCCCGGAGACCGCTACGATGCGGAACGGTTCTTCCACCGCTACCGGGGGCCCGACGCCCGGGTCTTCGATCCGGCCTACTTCACCCGGTCCTTGGGGGAACTGCTGGCCGCCACCTTCGTCAAGATGCTCCTCATCGTCTCCGCCGGCGTGTTTCTGCTGCTGACCCTCTTTTTCTTCGACATCCGGCTGGCGGCCGCGGCCCTGACGCCGGTGGTCTTCGCCTTTGTCTGCACCCTGGGGATCCTCAACCTGGCGGGCCGGTCCTTGGACATTCCCGGGTTGATGCTGGGCATCATCGTCTTCGGCATGGGCATCGACTATTCCCTTTTCACGGTCCGGGCCCGCCAGCGGTACCGGAACCCGGATCATCCCAACCAGCGGCTCATCCGGATGACGGTCTTCATGGCCGCCGCCTCGACGCTCATCGGATTCGGCGCCCTCCTCTTCGCAAAGCACGCGCTGCTCAAAAGCGCCGGCCTCACCTCCTTCCTGGGCATCGGCTTTTCCGTCATCGGCGCCTTCGTCATCCTGCCGCCTTTGCTGGACAAGATTTTTTCGAGTGAAAAACCGGGAAAAAAACCGGCCCACTGGCGCGACCGGGTGCAACGCCGGTACCGGAATCTGGAGGGATTTCCGCGGATCTTCGCCCGGTTCAAGCTCCGCCTGGACCCCATGTTCACGGAACTGCCGGAGCTGCTGAAGTCCGTCCCTTCGATCCGGACCGCTTTGGACATCGGATGCGGCTACGGCGTGCCGGCCTGCGCCCTGGCGGAATGGCGGACCGGCATCCGGGTGTTCGGCATGGATCCGGACCCGGAGCGGGTCCGGGTGGCCGCCGCCGCCCTGGACGGCGACGGCGACGCGGTGGCGGGCGGGGCGCCCGAAATCGACGGACCCGGCTTCCCGGACCGCTTCGATCTCGTGCTGATTCTCGACGTGATCCATTATCTTCCGGATGCGGCCTTCGACTTGACCTTGAAGCGGGTTTACGGTAAGTTAAAGGGCGATGGTCGCCTGGTGATCAGGGCCGTCATTCCTCCTTCCGACAATGGGTCGCGGCTTTGGCGGCTGGACACGATCAAGCGCCGGATCACCGGCGCCTCCGCCTGGCATCGGCCGGCCGACCGGATTCGGGAGATGGCGAGCGCGGCGGGGTTCCAAATCGAGGATCTCGGGATGTCCGGCGGCAATCCGGAAGCGGTCTGGTTCATGGCCCGGCCCGGCCGCGAAGACGAAACCCATCGCGATGATGCGGAAATTTAGGCTTTTAAGAACTTTAAACAAAGCAAGGAGAAAACAGCAATGAAAGGATTCGGCAAACTCGCACTGTTCGTGACCGCGGCGGCGCTCATTCCCGTCCTCTTTTTCGGATGCGCCACCGGCGACGGGGCCAAAGCCACCGACGAGCAGGCCCAGGCGCCCATGGAACCGCCCCTGGACAAGCGCTACGCCAACATCGTGTTCCACGATGTGGAAACCACGCCCCAGATTAAAACCGACTACCCCGGCGCCATGGAGCAGCTTCAGGTCAGCGCCATCTCCTCCCTGATGACCAAAAACGTCTACGACCGGGTGGAGCGAAAAGGCGGGGCCGGGTACCAGGGCCCCACGCTCTACGTCAAGGTGACCGTCCCCGACCTGCGGCTCGTCGGATCCGCGGCCCGGATGTGGGGCGGGGCATTCGCCGGCAGCTCCAGCATGTCCCTGGACGTCCAGCTCATCGACGGGGCCACGGGCGACGTGGTGCGGGAAAAACGACTGGAAAGCTCCAACAACGCATTCGCGGCGTCCTGGACCGGCGGGGCCAGCGACCAGACGCTGCCCTCGGACATGGGAAAAATCCTCGCGGAGTACATTCTCGCCACCGTCCTCGCCGTGTAAGGACGCCGGTGGGAACCCCGCCGGCGTCAACATCGGTTCCCCGATTTCGTGCTGTTGATAGGGGCGACTGATGTGATCGATTCAATGGCACGATATTCGAGAAAGGGAGTTTGATGAACATTTATGTGGGAAATCTTGCCTATGGCGTTACCGAAGACGATTTGAGAGAAATGTTTTCAGAATTCGGAGAGATCGCCAGCGTCAAAGTCATCACCGACCGGCGCTCGGGTCTGTCCAAGGGATTCGCTTTCGTGGACATGCCCAGCAATTCGGAAGCGGATCAGGCCATCAAAACCTTGAACCGGAACATGGTCAAAGGCCGGAATATCAAGATCAACCCGGCGGATTCGGGAGGGAAAAAGAAAAAAACGCGAAAACGGCGGCGGTTTTAAGATTGCGAGGGGCGGCGCCGGCTGCCGGCCTCGTCGCTTTCCCGGCCGCGGGTATCTTGGCGACGATTCAGCCCCAACTGGCCGCCGTCCCCCTCGCCCTGTTCGTCCTGGCCTGCGCCGTCGCCCCATTCATTCCCACCCTGGGCTTTTTTCTCCCCATCATCAGCCGCGGCAAAAGATGCGACCCGGGAAACCCCCGGGTGGCGCTCACCTTCGACGACGGCCCCGATCCCGCCGTCACCCCCGCCCTGCTGCAGACCCTCTACGCCCACGGCGTCAAGGCCACCTTTTTTGTCATCGGAAAAAAAGCGGCGGCCCATCCCGATCTGACGGCCGCCATCCTGGCCGGGGGGCATGCCATCGGCAACCACACCCACCGCCACGACCCGCTCATCATGTTCAAATCCCCGGCCGCGCTGGCCCGGGAGATCGACGACGCCCAGGCGGCGCTGGGCCGGCTGGGGGTCCGTCCCCTGGCCTTCCGGCCTTTGGCCGGCGTCACCAATCCCCGGCTGGGGCCGATCCTCGAGCGGTCGGGGCTTATCGCGGTCAATTTCAACTGCCGGGCCGCCGATTTCGGCAACCGGCGGATCCGGCATCTGTCCAGGCGGATCAGCCGCCGCCTCCGTCCCGGCGCCATCATTCTCCTCCACGACGTCGCGCCCCCCGATCCGGCGGACATCCCCCTCCTGCTGTCGGAACTCCGCCGGACCCTGTGCGCCATCGAAGCGGCGGGCTACGCCGTCGTCCCCCTCGCCGACCTCATCGGCCGGCCGGTGATGGTCCCGGCGTACATCCAGCCTCAGCGCAATTAAAAAGTTGGCAAACTATTAATTTTAAGCATAAGAACGCCCTGTTTTCGCCTGAAAAAAACAACATTGTATATTGACAGAGATATAAGGGTAGGATACCTACCAAAAATCGTTTTTGAGGAAATTCGCCGAGAGTCCCCCAAAAAAACAGAAGAAAAGGAGAGTTGGCATGAAGCGGAATCAATTGTCTTTTTTGTCCATGGTCATGACATTCGGTATGTTAACCTTGCTTATCGTCGGCGGCAACCCAGCAGAAGGCGGCGAATGGAAATTTCCAGTCGGTCTAACTTATGCTAACGGATACGACGACATATTCGATCTTTCGGAAGACAACCTGGAAGCTCAAGGATATTGGACGGATTCGGTCGAGGGATTGCCCGTCGGCCTATCATTTCGACCCTATTATCAACTAGACAACGGACTTGGTTTTGGTCTTGATCTAGGCCCCATGATGATGATTTTCGGAGATGTGGATTTTTTCAATTTACCGGTCAATTTGAATTGCCGGTACACCCTGAATCCCGAAGCCAACATCTCTCCTTACGCCCGAGCCGGCCTCGGCTACAATTTTGCCAGCGGCGACTATGTGGAAGGAAAAGGGGCGGGTTTTTTTGGAGCGCTGGGCGTCGAGTTTTTAAAAGGTGGCGCTGTCAGCATGGGCGTAGAAGCGTCGTTCGACACCTCCGACATAGAGTATGAGGATCTGAAAAACGGGGGTACCGACGATATTAAACCATGCGGGTTCGCAATTAGTATCTTCGCTATATTTTAATCTACTTCAACCTCATGCGCGGGGCTCTCGGCGTCCTGTGATGACCCAAAAAAGGCAATCCTTAAATCAGTTATAAGCGATGTTAATGGCCGTATCCGCCACCGGATTGAGCCCGGTTTACCTAAGAGAATGTCGGAGCGGACAGATCGGGGTCAGCCCTCGAAGCGCTTGAGAAACAGGCAGGTATTGACCCCGCCGAAGGCGAAGTTCTGGATGGACGCGATCCGGATGGGGGTTTCGACGATTTCGGTCACATGGCGGATGTTGGCGCACCGGCGGTCCACGGTCTCCAGGTTGAGGGTCGGGGCGATGAAACCGTCCGCCATCATGTAGAGGACAAACAGCGTCTCGATGACGCCGCAGGCCGCCATGGTGTGGCCGATGTAGCTTTTCAGGGCCGTCACATGGGGCCCGTCGTCCCCGTAGACGGCGTGGATGGCCATGGCCTCGATGAGGTCCCCCATTTTGGTGGCGGTGGCGTGGGCGCTGACCATGTCCACGTCCGCCGGCCCGATGCCCGC
>JAABTM010000354.1 GCA_011389855.1 Desulfobacteraceae bacterium | reverse complement strand
CAGCACAGCATCCCCGAAAAGTTTGAACGGGTGGACCTCGACTGGAACGACGATCTGGCCATGCACCCCGGCTGGCGGCCCCTGAAGCCGGAGATGCGCGAATTGGCCAGGGAACTGGTGGAGGAGGCGCCTTAAGTGACGGAATCATCCGCCATGACGGCCCGGGGGACGGCTCAATCCGGGGAGGGGACGCCGGGACGGGACGGGGACGATCGGTTTTCCCTCCTGATCGTGGACGACAACCCCGTGAATCTTAAGATGCTGGTCCAAATCCTGGCCCCGGACAACTACCAGATCGCGATAATGAAGAGCGGTGAAAATGCGCTGCGCTCTATCCGGCTGAAAAAGCCCGACCTGATCCTGCTGGACGTCATGATGCCCGGCATCGACGGCTTCGAGGTCTGCCGGGTGTGCAAATCGGACCCCGACCTTACCGACATCCCCGTTATCTTCATCAGCGCGTTGAAAGATGCGGCCAGCAAGGTCAGGGGATTCGAACTCGGGGGAGTCGATTATATCACCAAACCGTTCCACAGCGTGGAAGTCCGGGCCCGGGTTCAGACCCATCTGCGCCTGCGGCGGCTCCAGCAGGATCTGGTCCGGCGCGTCGAAGAAGAAGTGGCCAAGCGGATGGAACAGCAGCAGTTGCTGATTCAAAAATCCAAATTGGAGTCCCTGGGCCGGCTGGCCGCCGGCATCGCCCACGAGATCAACCAGCCGCTGGCCGGCATCTCCATGGGCCTGGACAATATGGAATTCAAGATCGAAGCCGGCAGGGCCGCGCCCGAGTACCTCACCGGAAAGATCGCCAATTTCCGGAAGGATATCGAACGCATCCAAAACATCATCCAGCATGTGCGCCTGTTTTCCCGGGACCAGGCAACGGTGATCCTGGAAAACGTCGATGTCAACGAGGTCTGCGCGGACGCGCTCTCCATGCTGGAGACCCAGTACCGCCGGCACGATGTCCAGGTCATCCTTGACCTCGATGAAGACGCGGGATTCGCCCTGGGCAACCGGTACCGGCTGGAGCAGGTGGTGGTGAACCTGCTGACCAACGCCAAGGATGCGGTGGACCGGAAAGCGGAGCGGGAAGGGGAGCTGTCGTTTGAAAAACAAATTCGGATCAGCACCCGCCGACGGAACGGGGAGATTCTGCTGACGGTGATGGACAACGGCGTCGGCATTCCGGAGGACGCCATGGACCGCCTGTTCGAGCCGTTTTTCACCACCAAGGCGCCGGAGCAAGGGACCGGCCTGGGGCTGTCCATCAGCTACGGCATCGTCTGTGAGATGAAGGGCGATATCCGCGTCGAGAGCCGGCCGGGTCGGACCACCCGCTTTCAGGTGGCGCTACCCGGCATCGCCGGAAACTTTCCCCATTGAAAATCAAACACAAGGACCATCGCGATGAACCCGCCCCAAACCGACTGGATCGTCGAGCCCATCGTCCCGGAACCCATCTACACCGACCGCCAGGAGTTCCTGGACTTTTTCTACAAAGCCGCTTTAAACGCCGCCCGGCGGCTGACCCAATCCACGGTCATGCTGGGCCAGCGGCGCATGGGCAAGACCGAGATATTCAAGCGGGTGGTCAACCGGCTTTTTTTCGAGCAGGATCCGGCGGCGCCGGAGGCGGTGGTTCCGGTGTATTTCAGTTTCCCCGCCAAGCAGATGAGCGAAACGCGGTTCGCGGTGGATTATTTGGAAAACTTCATTCGACATTATGTGGGGTTTTATTCCCGCCGACCGGATATGATTGTTAAAATGTTGGCCGGCGAAACGCTTCTGATCGCGGTGGAAAAAGCCAGGCCGCTGTTCCCGTTCACCAAGACCCTTGACTGGATGTTGGAATGGCTGGATTCCGTGGTCAGGGAAGATTGCGTGTTCCCTTCCCGAATGGCGATTGAGGCCCCCCGCCGGGTCGCCGCCATCGACGACGCCGCCATCGCCGTGTTTCTGGACGAATTCCAAAACACCCGGCTGCCCCAATACGATTTCGACATCGTCGGCTTTATGCAGGAGGCCGTGGAGTCGCCGACCTGCCCGCATTTCGTCACCGGATCGGCCATGAGCATGTTGTCGAGGGAAATCATCGGCCGGGGCGCTTTGTTCGGCCGGTTCCGGGGCATGGACATCAAGCCGATGACCGGCTATTGGGGCGCGGAAATGGCGCGAAAGGCCGCCGCTTACGGAGGGGTCGAGATGCCGGAACTCATGGCCCCGGTGGTGGCCGACCGATGCGGGGGCAACCCGTTTTACATCCGGGCGGTGGTAAACCAGGCCGCGTTGACGCTGGGGGCGATCCCGGACGAGGAAGCCATCAACCGCCTGCTGGCCGTGGATTTATCCTCCGGGTTCATTTGGGGCGAATTGCACGACCAGGTGATGCGATGGATTGAGCGTGCTGGGCGCCGCCGGCCCCACGCAATGGGTGTGCCAGAGCAAATGGCGAAAAGACAGGCCCGCCGGCGTGGGCGTGCTGGAACGCCTGCTGGAGCAGGCCCAATGGATCAAAGAGGACATGGACCCCCTGGAAATCCGAATGTGGCTGTTTTCCCACGACGGCCTGACCGCCGAGGCCGAAAAAAGGCCCGGGAAAAAGGAATCCTCTGGTCCGACCGGAAGGATTTAGACGCGTTGCTGGAACATTTGGGGCCGCGGCCCCTGCCGAAATTGGATGATGGCGGTGAAACGGCATCTCCCGGCATCGCCGGCCCGGGGAAATGATGGAGACGGAACAGTTGAAAATCCTGGTGGTGGACGACGAGCCGAGGATCCGGGAGGAGATCGAGGAGTTCCTCACGGATATCGGCCATCGGGTCCACTCGATGGGCTGTCCTTCCGAGGCATTCCGAAACCTGGAGGCCTGGGGGCCCGATGTCCTCATCCTGGACATCAAGCTGCCGGAAACCGACGGCCTGACCGTGCTGGAGACGGTGAAGTCCCGCTACCCGGAAATAGAGGTGATCATGATCACCGGCCACGGCGACATGGACAGCGTCATCAGGGCCATGCGCCTGGGCGCCGTCGATTACCTCCGGAAGCCGCTGCGGCTCAACGACATCCGGGCGGCGGTGGAGCGGACGGGGAAATTCCTTCGGCTCAACCGGCGGCTCCAATCGGTGGAGAAAAGCTATTTTCTCCTCTCCAGGGAATTCCAGGAGGCCGAAGGGCGCCGGATGATCGGCCGGGGAAAGGCCATGCAAAAGGTCCTGGACCTGATGACCCGGGTGGCGGCGTCGGACGACACCAGCGTCCTCATTACCGGGGAAAGCGGCACGGGCAAGGAGCTGGTGGCCCGGGGCATCCATCAACTGAGTTCCCGCCGGGAGGGGTGTTTCTACCCGGTCAATGTGTCGGCGATCCCGGAATCGTTGTTTGAAAGCGAACTGTTCGGCCACGTCAAAGGGGCCTTTACCGGGGCATCGGCGAACCGGCCCGGCTGTTTCGAGTATGCCGAGGGCGGATCACTGTTCATGGACGAGATTTGCGACCTGGCCATGCCGCTCCAGGCGCGGCTGCTGCGGCTGCTGGAAGAACGCCGGGTGCGCCGCATCGGCGCCCATCGGGAGACCCGGGTGGATGTCCGGCTGATTTCAGCCACCAACCGGGATGTCGGGGCCCTGGTGGCCGAAGACGCCTTCCGGTCCGATCTCTACCACCGCCTCAACGCCTTCCACATTCATGTGCCCCCCCTCCGGGACCGGCCGGAGGACATCCCGCCGCTCCTGGCTTATTTCGTCGATATGTTCTCGAAAAATCTGAAAAAACGAATCCCGGTCGTCGATCCGGGCGTATTCGAACAAATGGCCGCCTACCCGTTTCCCGGCAACGTCCGGGAACTCAGGAACATCGTGGAACGAGCGGTCATCCTGTGCGACGGGGACCGGCTGCTCCCCCGCCATGTGTCCAATGCGTCGCCGAACATCCAGCAGACGGAGGCGCCGCGCCAGGCGGAATCCCTCGACCTGGAGGCGACCGAAAAACGGCTGATTCAAAAAGCCCTGGAAAAGACCGGCCATAATAAATCCCAGGCCGCCAGGCTGTTGAACATCACCTGGCAGGCCCTGAACCGGCGGATGAAGAAGCATGGGCTTTAGGCTTCGCATCGACTCCCGCGAATCATTATCCGGATTCGTATAGGTATCCGTAAACGGAGATTCCGCCCTGTAGGGTCTAAGTAGTTTTATCTACTGTCTTTATACGGAGCATCTACTGTATACCCCTATCCCCCGATATCCGGTTTTGGATATACGTCTTTTTTATTACTTGATTTTAAGTATCTGAAACAATAGCTTTTGCACGGTTGGCACGCCAACTGCATATAATGTTGGCGTGAATATATTGTTTTATCATCAGAACCGGTTCCTCCCGGACGAACTGCAAGAGTTTTTCGGCGAACTGGGGGGGCGGCCGCACTTCGCGGACACCGTCAAATCCGCCATCGCGATTCTCAACACCCACCCCATCGACGCGGCGTTCGTTGAAGTCAGGGGGTTTTCCGATATCGCGCTCATTAATTACATCAATCGATACTTTGGCGGTCTGCGCACCGTACTGTTGCTGGATAACGAGATCGAGGGCGCCATATCGGCCATCAAAGACGGGCGGTTCGGCATCCTGAAGGCGCCCTGCGGGCTGGCGGATCTGAGTGGCTGCCTGGAAGAAAAGCGGGATTGGTGGGGTTGACGGTTCCAATTTTGAAAAGAAGAATTGTTATTTGGAAATAATGAAGTTTTTTATTGACAATCAGGGTGTGGATTGTACAATCGTAATCGGCGTATTCAAAGCCTGCCGAATGTCTCGCCTTTTTGGTCCATGACGCGCCCCCGCTCTTTTTCAGTCCTTGAAACGGTAAAATAAAACCGCGGCTTTAGCGGTTGAAAAAAAGCCCGGCCTTGCGTGGAACCAAAATCTAAAGTTTTCGGACAGGCGTCGAGATACGGACAAATGCAACGCTGAAAAGGGAGGTTTGAATGAGATCACTGATTCTGGCA
>JAABTM010000353.1 GCA_011389855.1 Desulfobacteraceae bacterium | reverse complement strand
TCGCATCGCCGGGCTGTTGCGGGCGGCCGGGTTCAGGGTGTCCTGCATCGACTGCCTCGATCGGTTTCATCCCCGGGCGTCGGAGACCGATCCATCCTTGCGTTGCGGGCGGGGGCCGTACCGGAAAACGCCCATTCCCCGGCCGCCGGGGTTGGGCGATGTTCCCAGGACTTATTCCCGGTACGGCATCGCGCCGGAATGGCTGGCGGAGGATCTGCGGGGGCTGGACCGGCCCGACCTGATCCTGGTCACGTCTTTGATGACTTACTGGTATCCGGGGGTCCGGGAGACCATCGGGCATCTCCGGGCGGCGTTTCCGGATGCGCCGGTCGTTCTGGGCGGCATCTACGCCCGGCTATGGACCGAACATGCCCGGTCCGCCTGCGGGGCCGACGAGGTGGCGACGCTCTCCGATGAAGGGGAGATCCTGGAATGGGTCGCGGAACGGGTGGGGTTTCCGGTTTCCATGGCGGTGGATGCCGCCGATTCCGATGCGCTGCCGTATCCGGCATTGGATCTGCAATCCAGGATTCCTTTCGCGCCCCTGCTCACGGTCCGGGGCTGTCCGTTTCAGTGCGCCTACTGCGCGTCGAAATTCCTGGAACCGGTCTGTCGCCGGCGACAACCGGCGGCGGTGGCCGGGGAAATCCGCTACTGGCGCGACGCCCACGGCGTGAAGGATTTCGTTTTCTACGACGACGCCCTGCTGATGGATGCCGAACGCCACGCGGTTCCGCTGCTGGAGGCGATCATCCGGTCCGGCGGGCGGGATTCGATGCGGTTTCATACGCCCAACGCGGTTCACATTCGGGGGGTCACGCGGGAGACCGCCGACTTGATGTTCCGGGCCGGGTTCCGGACGTTGCGGCTGGGGCTGGAGACCACGGCATTCGAGAGCCGGTCCGGGCTGGACCGGAAGGTGACGGAGGCGGAATTCCGCCGGGCGGTGGCCCATCTGAAGGCGGCGGGGTTCGAGCGGGATCAGGTGGGGGCCTACCTCCTCACCGGCCTGCCCGGCCAGGAGATGGCCGGCGTGGAAGCCTCCATCCGCGTCGTCAGGGAAAGCGGCATCACGCCGATTCCGGCCCACTACACGCCCATTCCCCACACGGCTTTATGGGAAAAGGCCGCGGCGGCTTCGAGATACGATCTGGCGTCCGACCCGGTCTTCACCAACAACGCGGTGTTTCCCTGCCTGCCGGCGTTTTCGTGGGAGGCGGCGTCGCGGTTGAAGCGGTTGTGTGGGGGGTGACCTGCCTAATCGCCATTAAAGGAAGCGATCAACGGGTACGCCGAACAGTTCGTGGAGCTTTTTGGCGGCCTGCTTGCTGATGCCGCGAACGCCGCGTTCCATGTCGGACACCCGATGGCGCGTCATGCCAAGTTCAAGGGCCAATTGCGCTTGGGTCATCTTCGCATTTTATACCTCAATTAAAATTGTGTTTTTTTCGTGCCTCCAGCAGACAACCCAGGACCGGGTCAAATGACAATGATATTGATTCCTTCCAAGTTTGCTGTAATCTTTTTCGCCGAAGCAGACTGGGAAACGGTTCCCATCACGCCGGGAACCCCCGTTTCCGTCGGAGATATTCGCCTGTTTTTATCGCCGGAATAGACCGCCGGCATCCTGTTTTAGGGCGATATCCGATTACAGTTCGAAATTATATGGACGAAGACCTACGAGGTTTTGGAAACGTCGGAGGTCTCGGGTCGAGAGAGATCCGGCGCGATGATGATCTCGACCCTGCGGTTTTGGGACCGTCCCTCGGCGGTGTCGTTGGAGGCCACCGGGTAGTGGAAGGACCGGCCTACGACCTCCATCTTTTCGGGATCGACGTCGTTGACATCCTGGAAATACCGCGCGACGGCGGCGGCCCGGGCCGCGGACAGTTCCCAGTTGGAGGGGAACCGGTGGCGGTAGGACCGGGCAATGGGCACGTCGTCGGTATGGCCGATGATGCGGATGGTCTTATCCTCGGCTTCCCGGAGGATGTCGCCCACGTTTTTGAGCAGCTCCCGGCCGCTGCGCCGGATGGTGGCCCTGCCCGAAGCGAAGAGGATGCGGTCCACGAAGGTGACGGAGAATTTCCCCTGGAGATCCTCGATGATCACGTCCTTTTTTTCGATGCTCTCCTTGAGATCGGCGGTCAGGGCCTCGTAGGTCGATTGGAGCTTTTCCACCCGGGAAGTGGCCTCCATCCACTGTTTCCGCACCTCCGGGAACTTCCGGCGGTACATGGCCAGCTCCTCCTGATTTTCCGCCAGCGCGGACTTCAGCTCGGCGATCTCTTTTTTGCAGGCCGCCGCCGCTTCCCGGGCCGTTTCCCCGGCCGCCAGTTGGTCCTGGAGGTCGGCCATTTGGGCGCGGAGGGATTCCGACGTCGACCGGGCCGCCTCCAGTCGCGCCTGGAGGTCGGTGATTTGGTCGGATTTCTCCGAAAGCCGCGCCTGGAGATCCGCGATCCGGCCCCGCGAGTCGTCGGCGACGGACGCGGCGGGCGCCGGCGCCGCAAGCTCCCGGCGCAGGGTTTCGATGGTCTTCTCTTTTTCCGCCAGTTCCGCTTTCAGCTCCGATTCCCTTTTTTTCAGGGCGTCAAGCTGTTGGGCGAGTTCGCTGATTCGGCCCGTCTTTTCCGCCAGTTCCGCCTGGAGGGCGGCGGTCTGCTCTTCCAGCGCCCTGGCGGTCTGGGCCTTTTCGGCTTTCAGGGCGTCGATGCGGCCCTGGAGGCGAAGGACTTCCGATCGGGCCGACGCCAGGTGGCCGGTGACCACGTCGATCTCCTCCCGGGGTTCGGCGGGGGCATTCGCCGCCGTCGTTTCCAGGGGCTGGGCGGCCTCGGCCTGAAGCGTCTCCATTTGCGAAGTTAGGTCGGCGACGCGGTCCTCGCACGCCGACAGATCGGCCTGGAGGGCGGCGATCCGTTCCCCGGAGGCCCTGGCGGCCTCGGCCTTTTCGGTTTCCAGTGTTTGGATTCGCGACTCGAGCGTCTCGATCCGGGACCGGGCGGTGGTCAACTCCGTTTTGAGGGCGTCGCAGTCGGCCAATTGCGTTTGGAGGTCCGCCGTTTTCGCCTCCTGGGCCGCCAGCGACTCCCGGAGAGCGCCAAGGTCGGTTTCCTTTTCCGCCAACCGGGCTTCCAGTTCCCCGGTTTCTTTCCGCAGGGTTTCCATCCGGGCGGTGAGCGTTTCCAGGCGGGCGGTGGATTCGGACAGTCCCTTCCGGAGGGATGCGGCCTGGGCTTCGGCGGCTTCCGCCGCTTCGGCTTTTTCCGCTTTTAGGGCCGCGATCCGGGATTTCAGATCCTCGGCCTCGGATGCGGCGGCCGTGAGCCGCGTCTCGATGGTTTCGGTGGTCTCCTTGTTTTCGGCGATGCGGCTTCGCAGTTCCTGGATGGTCTTTTCCTGCTCGCCGAGGGTCGCTTTTCGATCCATCGCGGCGGATTCCAGCTCGCTTAGCCGTTTTTCCCGGGCCTCGAGCCGGGATTTGAGGTCGGTTTCCCGCAGCCGCAGGTCGTCGATTCGCGATTGCAGCCGCCGGGTCTCCTCTTCCCGCTCCGAAACCGTGGACGACTCCCGGTCCAGTCGGCGCTCGACGGCATCCAACTCGGTTTTCAGTTCCGTTCCTTTCTGGTAAGAGAAGATCCCGAAGATCGCCGCGCCGATCAGCGCAACGGCCAGTACGATGATGCCGATGGTCTTGTTCATTCTCTGCCTCCGTCCGTGGGTAGGTTGATGCCCGTATCCATCGAATTTGGATTCTACACCATAATATCTTGGATGGAAAGGACCGGGTTGGGATGCGGATTTGACAAAGAAAACCACATCACCCCCATTCAGAGAAGGGAGGAGAATGAATTTAATACGAACCACGGGGCGGATAGCCGCCGCCATCGTCGCCGTCATGATCATTGGCGTCGGGGGATCGGCCATGGCGGAGGCCGGGGAGGCGGAACCGATCGTCATCGCCGATTTCACTTGTCAACCCGATGTGGCCTCGTTCGAGGGCTTCTACGCCTGGATGGCGGAAAACGGGTGGCGGCGGGGGATCGGCGATCCCCGGTATTTCTTCATCCGGGACGGGCGACTGCATTTGGTCAGCAAGTCCGGCCCCGTCTATGACGCCCGGTACCGGCTGGTCCTGTTCGATCGGGAGAAGCTGCTCAGGGGGCTCGAAAACAAGGTGCTGATGCGCATCACGCCCGAAGGATTCCGGATCGACGCGGCGGCCGATCCGGCGCTTCGGTTCGTCTTCACGCCCCTGACGTTGCCGTCCCCGGAGGCCGACCTGCGGGATTCAGGGAAAAACGACGCGGCGTTTTACCTCCTAGTTTTTTTCGACAGCACGGCCCGGGAATTCGAGGGATATGAGATCCCCCGGACCGTCGCTTACGTTTGGGCCAACCGTCCATGGCCGGCGCCAACGGCCAGTGATCCCGACTACGCCGATTTCATGCGGTACATCGCCGTGGGCTTCGGGAAAGCGGGGCTGGGCGAACGGCAAACCGTTTCCCGGCGCATTGTCGCCGACTACCGCCTGGCCTTTCCGGAGCATAGGACGGTTCCGGACATCACCGGCGTCGGGCTCATGATCGACAGCAACACCCTGGGGGGAACGGCCGAGTCGGCGCTCGGCCGCATCTACATCCTTATGCCGCCCGCACCCGCCGGCGATTTTGATTCATCTCGTCGGCGCGATCCGCCGTCACCCCCGCCAGGGTCCTGACGGCCCCGTCCAGGGCCGATTCCCCGGCCATGGTGAAATTGAGCCGCATGGTTTCGATGCCGTCGCCCTCCCGGGCGAAAAAGAATTTTCCCGGCACAAAGGCCACGTTCCGGCGGACGGCGGCCAGGTAGATCGTTTCCATGTCCATCCCCTCCGGCCCTTCCACCCAGATGAACATCCCGCCGTCGGGCCGGGACCACCGGAACCCGTCGGGGAAATACCGGTCCAGGGCGTTCAGCATGGCCGCCTGGCGGGGCCGGTAGATATCGAGGATCTTCGGCAGGTGG
>JAABTM010000352.1 GCA_011389855.1 Desulfobacteraceae bacterium | reverse complement strand
TTCATTTCTAATTTTGTTTTTAAACGCCTGATCCTTCCGGTTGGAGTAGTGCGATAGCAATCAGGAATCGGCGAGGTTTGCCCTGGCTCAAAAAATTATGTTGCGGGTTTTTTGGAAAAATAGGGTTTGGTTTGTATGTGATTGAAATGACTAGAGATTTTGATATCGTCATTTTTGGCATTTAAATGATGCTATTTCAAATGGTTAGGCGAACTCGCACCACAAAGGGTGTCCACCAGGATCTTCTTGTCGCCCCCCTCCAGGTACCAGCTATAGATCGGAATCGTATACGGTTTGCCGTAATCGTGCTGATAGGTCATCATGCCCTTGTCGAAAACCTTCGTGCCCACGACGATGGGATGGATGCGGTAGATAAAAGTTCCCCGGATTCTAACGCAAAAACGGCGGTCAGGTCAAAGGGAATATGAGCAATCTCTATTTCTTGACGATTCGGCTTGCTTGGCTTAAACTGTCTTGAAAGGTAGAGGCCATGCACGAATGCATATTGAACCATCCCCGTATTTCCGAGCGGTATTTTTTTCCCCGTAAAGCCCGGTTTCCCGACCCCTTCTGGGTCGAATGCGGCAACGAGATCCGCCTTGGCTGTTATTACCGGCAGGGACATCCCGGGGGCAAAACCATCGTCCATTTCCACGGCAACGGCGAGATCGTCTCGGACTACATGACCGACTTCGCGGCCGTCGTGGACAGCATGGGGTACAACTGTTTTCTGGCGGAATACCGGGGATACGGCATGTCCACCGGAACCCCGGCCATGGTGGACATGCTGTGGGATGTGGACCGGATCATCCGCGCCATCGGCGAGCCCCCCGAAAACCTGATCCTCTTCGGACGGTCCCTGGGCTCCATCTACGCCATCCACGGCGCGTGGCGGTTTCCCAAAGTGGCCGGACTCATCCTGGAAAGCGCCATCGCCAACCCCCTGGAGCGCCTCCTGATCCGGGTCCATCCCGAGGAGATCGGCGCCACCGCCGAACGCATGGCCAACGCCATCAACCAGTACATCAGCAACGGCTACAAGCTCGCCTATTACGACGGTCCCATGCTGATCCTCCATTGCAAACTCGACGGTCTGGTGGATGTCTCCCACGCCCATCTCCTTCACCGCTGGGCCAGCGGCCCCGCCACCCTCAAAATCTTCGACAAAGGGGATCACAACACCATTATGCAGGTCAATTCCCACGAGTATTTCAAAGCGATTCAGGGGTTTTTGGGGGAGAATGGGATAAAGTGAGCCGTCCATTTTATGGGCTTCACTATCGCTTGCCCCCTTCGGGCCGAATCCGCAGCAGCGGCGCGGGCCGCTTTTCCGATGAAACGAAGATAGACGCGCCGTCGGGCGCGAAGCAGGCCCCTTCGGCCTGGGCCAGCGGCGGCAGGTCGATGGTTTCCGGGGGCCGGGTAAAGGCGTCGGCCCAAGGTTCTTCGGGCCGCCGATGGAAGAGATAGGCGCGTTTGTAGGTGAGGATCAGGGCCCTGGCGCCGTCCTTCGAGACGTCCATGGCCGTGACCATGTCGGCGTAGCCGCCCAGGAACGGGCTTGTTCCCCTTTCCACCAGGTTCGGGGCGGGGAGGCCTGAGACCTCGCCCGCCTTCCAGGCGATCCGGATGCCGTCGTCGTCCGGCTTCAGCGGAAGGGTATATAGCCCCGGCGGGACGTCCCGCTTGGTGATCAGCAGGATTTGACCGGCCCTTTCGTCCACCGCCGCGGCCTCGCAGTCCCTGGGCCCGTCTTCGTACTGGAAGCGGATCGTCCAGGCTGCCGGGACGGCGCGTGGCCCCGACGGCTTCGGCCGCCGGACCCGCGGTTCCCGCACCACATAGAGCGTGACATAGTCCCACTTTCCCAGATTGTCCCCCACATCCGCGATCAGCAGGTACGGGACGCCGTCCCGGCTGAAGGCGGCGATGTCTTCCCAGTCCCGGTTTTTGGCCCCCTCGATGCGAAAGCCGCCTAAATCCTCGCCGTCCGTTCCCATGGCGAAAACCACCGGTTTCCCCCCGCTGTCGTTGAAGGTCCAGAGCACCTCCGGATCACGCCGTGACGCCGCCAGCCCGCTGGATTCGTCGATGGCCGGATTTTCGATCTGTCCGGACCGGACCGGCACGGCGTAGTCCGCCTGGGCGAGCTGAGCCTCGGTGTCGATTCCGGCGCAACTGGCGAAAAAGAGGGCGAGCAGGGTCAGGGCGAGTTTCCGTTTCAAGGATGGGCTCCCGTTGATGTCGATTCTGGATAGTGTTTTTCCCTTGGGCGGCCGGGGGGAGGGTTAGCGACCCGCATCATTTAAAAGCAGCGCTCAGGGCGTAATCCGCGTCCCCAGCACCTCTAGAAATTTGGCCAGCCATTCCGGATGCGCCGGCCAGGCGGGGGCGGTGACGAGGTTGCCGTCCACGTGGGCCTGATCCACGGGGATGTCCATGAAGATCCCGCCGGCGGTGGTCACGTCGGGGCCCACGGCGGGGTAGCCGGTGCATTTCCTGCCTTCCAGCACGCCGGCGGCGGCCAGCACCTGAAGGCCGTGGCAGACGGCGGCGATGGGCTTGCCGGCCGAGGCGAAATGGCGCGTGATCTCCAGCACCTTGTCGTTGAGCCGGATGTATTCCGGGGCCCGGCCGCCGGGGATGACCAGGGCGTCGTAGGCATCGGCCCTGACGTCCGCGAAGGCGGCGTTGAGGGCGAAGTTGTGGCCCGGTTTTTCGCTGTAGGTCTGGTCCCCCTCGAAATCGTGGACCGCGGTGCGCACCGTATCCCCGGCTTTCTTGTCGGGGCAGACGGCGTGGACGGTATGGCCCACCATCTGAAGGGCCTGGAACGGCACCATCACCTCGTAGTCCTCCACAAAATCTCCCACCAGCATGAGAATCTTTTTCGCGCCCATGAAACGCTCCTTTCAGTGATTGGGTTGGATGCTTTGGAAACACTGGGGCCATGGTAAAGCCGCACGCTCTTTAAGTCAAGCGGGAAGGGGGCCTCCCCCCGCCCCGCCTTATGAGCCCCGAATGATCCGAATGACGGCGGTTTCCAGGATGATTTTCGGATTCCCGCCGGTGGATTTGAGGCGCCGGTCGGCGTCGGCCAGCAGTTCCAGCCCGTCCAGGAGTTCCGCGGCGGTGAACCGTTCGGCCCGCTGGAGAAGGAGATAGACGGGGTAGGGGCTTTTCTGGTTTTTGAGGATGAGCAGGTCGCTGGCCGGGGATTTGGACGCCCCTTTGCCCTTCCCCTTCCCGTCGGCCTGGGGCGCGATCCGGGCTTCCCAGTCGGCGAGGGTCGCCGTCAGCTCGGCGTCGAAGGCCTTGATGGCGGGGATGACGGCGCTCTGGAACGCGTTGTATGGGATCCCCTTTTTCCAGGCGCCGCCGTGGGGGCTCTCCAGGAAATCCCGCATCACCAGCAGCTTCCGGACCTGGTTGACCAGGGCGGCCAGGATCTGGAGCGGAAAAAGCCCGGCGGTGAGCAGGGAGTCGACGAGAAAGAGGGCGTCGTCGAGGTTCCGGTCGGCCAGGGCGCCGGTCAGTTCGTAGATGGGATCCTGGCGGGTCCGTTTCAGGATTTCCTCCACGTCCGCCGGGGTGATGCGGTCCCGGTCTCCCACGAACTGGATCAGTTTCTCCAGGCCCGCCGTGAAGGTGCGCACATCGAACCCGGTCCGTTGGACCATGGCGGCGTGGGCCGCCGGCTCCAGCCGCTTGCCCGACGAGGCGAGCACGGCCCGGGCCCGGTCCCGGAGGATGGCGTCCTGGGCATCCTTGTCGGCCTTCCGGCTTCCCTTGGGGACCGAACAGTCCACCACCGTTCCGGCCTGGGCCAGGATCTTGTACAGGGCCCGGCGGCGATCGATCATGTCGGTGGTGACGATGAGGTGGTGGTCCTCGGGAAACCCTTTTTCGATGGCGGTCTGGAGGTCCCGGCCCTGGTCCCTGGGGGCCTCCGGAGAGAGGTTTTTGTCCCGGCAGTGGTCGATGATCTCGTCCAGCCAGCCGCTGTCGGTTAGCAAATCGGCGTCCCCCTTGAGCCGGTCAGCCCGCTTGTCCGCGTCGGAGACGTCGTCCAGGGTCAGCCCCTGGAGCCCCAGGAGGCTCAGAAAGAGGCGGGCCGCTTTTTTGACGTTTTTGTCGTCGTAGGCGTCCCGGGCCTTTTGGAGCAGGGCGCCCTCTTCCTGTTTGGCGTAGAAAATCCGGGAGTCGGGCAGGGCCACCACCTTGGTTCCCGGGATCAGGGAGAAGGTGTTGACGATTTCCAGGGCCGTATAGACATTGTCGTCGGTGACCGGTTCGTACTGGAGGCTCTTTCGCCCTTCCGGGAGGAGGGCCCGGACCAGGGCGTCCAGGGCGGTTTTGTAGAGAACCTCCTCGCCGTGGAGAAGGTAGACCGGGGAGAAGCCGCTGTTTTGGGCTTCCCGGAGGTGGGCCTCCAGTTCCTTGTGGGGGATTTCAGTCATGGTCGGCCGCGCGGTTCCGACGATAGAGGTAGACGAGCAGGATCGCGGCCGTGACGCCGGCCAGCACTCCGAGGGTCTGGGAAACCGTGAACCGGTCCAGGATGAGCTGCCCCCGGAAATCCCCCCGGAAGGCTTCGATGATCGCCCGGGTGATGCCATAGAGAAAGACGTAGATCAGAAAGATCTGGCCGTGGAACCGTTTTCGCTTCCGGAGCCCCCAGAGGATGGCGAAGATGATCAGGTTGTTGAGCGCGGAGTAGAGCTGGGTGGGGTGAAGGGGGATCCGCGTGGGGGCCAGGCTTTCGGGGTTGGTGAAGGTGACGGCCCAGGGGAGAGCGCAGATCTCGCCGTAGCAGCACCCGGCGAAGAAACAGCCGATGCGGCCCAGGAAATGGCCGAAGGCGCCGCCCGGGACCAGGATGTCCAAGGTTTTCCACAGTTGCATCCCGTGCCGGCGCAAATAGACCACCGTCGTGACGAGGGCGCCGATGAATCCGCCGTAGAAGACGAGGCCGCCGTTCCAGATCCGGAAAATCTCCAGGGGGTCTTTCAAA
>JAABTM010000351.1 GCA_011389855.1 Desulfobacteraceae bacterium | reverse complement strand
AAGATGGTCCACGACGCCTTGTCTGAGATGAAATTCGACATGGTCGACGACCCGCTGAAGATCCAGTACGTGCCCCAGGAAGAAGGGATCGAGAAATCCGAGGCCCTGGGCCGACGGATCGGCGAGGCCATTCTACGGAAGGGGTAGATGAAGCGCACCGCCCATGTGTTTTATCCACGTGCTCCCCATCCCTCCATGGCCCGGTTCCGAAACGAAGGATATGAACTGATCACGTTTTAGAGCGATGACTCAGGACAAGACCACGGGACGCCAACTGAAGCGGCGGATAAAGGATTTGCTGACCGGCGACGAACTGGACGCGGCCATCGAAGCGATTCTTGAAATGCCGGCCCGCCGGGCCGTCAACCCGCTATTCTCCTTTTTCTACAGCGTAGACCCCCGGCTCAAGTGGCGGGCGGTGACCGCCATGGGAGCCGTGGTTTCGGATCTGGCGGAGCGGGACATGGAATCGGCCCGGGTGATCATGCGCCGCCTCATGTGGAACCTCAACGACGAATCCGGCGGCATCGGATGGGGCTCCCCCGAGGCCATGGGCGAGATCATGGCCCGGAGCGAGGCTTTGGCAAAGGAATTCGGCTCTATCCTTGTTTCCTATGCCGACGAATCCGGCAATTACCTGGAGCACCCCACCCTCCAGCGGGGGCTGCTGTGGGGGCTGGGGCGTCTGGCCCGGACCCGGCCGGCATACGTCTCGGACGCCGACCCCCACCTTCAGCCTTTTCTACAGTCCCCCGACCCCGATCTCCGGGGCCTGGCCGCATGGGCCGCCGGCCCCATCGCGGGAAAGGAGACAAGGCACTTGATTCAGGTCCTGGTGGATGATACAGTCAGGATCACCATCTTCTGCAACGACCGCTTGACCGAGGTCGCCGTCGGCGACCTGGCTCAGGAGGCTCTGGCACAGGGGGACACCCCCAAGGAGCGCGGCCCATGAATCCCGTAGATCTGATTCCCGCGGCGGACGCCATCCCGGTCCACTGGGGCTGGTTCAAAGTGTTGCTGATCCTCACCTTCACCGTCCATATCCTGCTCATGAACGCCATGCTCGGCGGCGGGCTCATCGCCCTGGTCAGCCGGTTCACGGACGACGAAGGAACCCGGGATCTCCAGAAAGACGTCTCCGGCAAGCTCACCTTCCTCATCGCGTTCGCCGTCAATTTCGGGGTGGCGCCGCTGCTCTTTCTCCAGACCCTGTACGGCCACTTCTTCTACGTCAGTTCTCAGCTCATGGCGGTCCCCTGGCTGTCGGTGATCGGCCTGCTCATCATCGGCTATTACAGCGCCTATCTCTACAAATACAAATTCGAGGGGCTGGCGGACCGGCGGAACGGGTTTCTGGGGGCCACGGTGGCGATCCTGCTCATCGTCGCCTTCATCTTTGTCAACAACATGACCCTGATGATCACGCCGATCTCCTGGACCCGGTATTTCGCCAATCCCCAGGGGACCCTGCTCAACCTGTCGGATCCCACCCTCCTGCCGCGGTATCTTCATTTCATGACGGCGTCCGTGGCAATCGGCGGGCTCTACATCGCCCTGGTCTGGGATGTCAGGGAACGTCGCGGCGTTCCCAACGCCCGGTTCAACATTCGGCGGGGGCTCGACTGGTTTCTTTACGCCACGCTTTTTCAGCTTATATTCGGGTTCTGGTTCCAGATGCGGCTCCCGGCCGAGATCCTGAACCTCTTCATGGGGGGCGGCGCGCTCCACACCGGCGTCTTCCTCCTGTCTCTCGGCGTGCTGGTTCTGGCCCTGATCTTCGGCATCCGGGGGAAGGTGCGGTCCACGACCGCGGCCGCCCTGGTCCTGGTCCTTCTGATGGTCGTCATGCGGGATCTGGTGCGGACCGCCTACCTGGCGCCCTACTTTTCCCTGGACGACCTGACCGTGACCGGCCAGTATTCGCCCCTGATCGTCTTCCTCATCGCCCTGGCCCTGGGAACCATCGCCGCGGCGACCGCGGCGCGGTGGGGACTGGCGGCGGCGTCGACTCTTAACCGATCATGAGGACACATCCGATGAAACACCCGATTCTTTTCGCATGCATGGCTTGGCTGATGGTGATGGGATCCGCGGCCGTCTACGGGGAGACCCTGAGCGTTCAGGTCAAATCCGGCGAGGTGCGCTCCACCCCCTCTTTTCTGGGCAAGATCCTGGGCCGGCTGCCCTACGGCACGCAAGTGGCCGCCACCGGGGAGCGGGGCGACTGGCTCGGCGTCTCCGGCGCCGGGGTCCGGGGCTGGATGCACCGGTCGGCCCTGACCGACAAGAAGATCGTCTTCAAGGCCGGCGCCGCCAACGTGAACCAGTACGCCACCAGCGACGAACTGTCCCTGGCGGGCAAGGGGTTCAGCGAAGAGGTGGAGGACGCCTACAAGGCCCGCAACCCCAAGGCCGATTTCACCTGGATCGACCGGATGGAGGCCGTCACCGTTTCCCAGGCCGAGATGCTCCGGTTCCTCCGGGAAGGGGCGGTGCGGCCATGAAGGAGGGGACTATGAAATCGACCGATCGCAGAGAATTTCTGGGCCTGGCGGGCAAATGGACTCTGGGCGCCCTGGCCGTTCCAACGCTTTCCGCCTTTCTTTCCGGATGCGAAACCATGGGGGAGGTGGCCGCACTGGGCTCGAACATCGCCACATCCCAGGGCTGGATGACGGAGCAGCAGGGGCAGTCCCTGACCCGGAGCGCCCAGGCGGTGGGCAAGACCTTCCAGGACATCACCCCCGAACAGGAATATTACATCGGCCGCACGGTGGGAGCGGTGATCCTCCAGAAATACCGGCCCTACACCGAGCCGGCCGCCGCCCGGTACGTCAACCTCCTGGGCCAGACCGCGGCCCGGGCCTCGGCGCGGCCGGAGACCTTCGGCGGATACCATTTTCTCATCCTCGATTCCGACGAGATCAACGCCTTCGCCGCCCCCGGCGGGCTCATCTTCACCACCCGGGGCCTTTTGCGCTGCTGCCGGAGCGAGGACGCCGCCGCCGCCGTCCTCGCCCACGAGGTGGCCCACGTCCAGCTCCAGCACGGTCTCCGGGCCATCCGGGCCTCCCGGATCACCAGCGCCCTGACCATCCTCGGCGCCGAGAGCGCCAAGACCTTTGGTGGGCAGGACCTGGCGGACCTCACCTCGGTCTTCGAGAATTCCGTTTCGGACATCATCGAGACCCTGGTCAACAGCGGCTATTCCAAGTCCCAGGAATACGCCTCGGACGCCGCCGCGGTGGGGACCCTGCGCAACGTCGGTTACAACCCCAACGGCCTGACGGACATGCTGGCCATCATGCGCCGCCGCCTCAAGCCCGGCGGGCTCGATTTCGCCAAGACCCACCCGTCCCCTGAAAACCGCATCGAAAGGATCCAGCCCATGGTGTCCGGGTTCGGGCCGGTGGACGCGCCTTCGGCCCGGCAGGCGCGGTTCAGAGCGGCCATGCGAAACGTCTGACCGCGTGATAGGGCGCTTCGCCAAGCTGGACCGCCGCGTCTTCGTGGTCTGCGCCGGCGTGGCCGGCGTCGCCCTGGCGCTGCTCCTCTGGCAAGTGGGATGGCTCGACGCCTGGGAGGCCAAGACCTGGGACTGGCGCGCCCGGTTCCTGGCGGCGAAAGGGGCGGCCAGCGACGAGATCCGGTTGATCCTGGTGGATCAGAACAGCCTCGACTGGGGCAGCGAGGTCAACGGCTGGTCGTGGCCCTGGCCCCGGGAGGTCTACGGCGCCATCGTCCGCCACTGCCGGCGGCAGGGGGCGAAGGCGGTGGCCCTGGACATCCTCTTCACCGAGCCCTCCCTTTACGGCGGCGGCGACGACGAGGCGCTGAGCGCCGCCATCGCGGACAGCGGACGGGTGGCCGGGACGGTCTTCCTGGGGGAAGAGACCGGGGACCGCCTGGAATGGCCCCCGGACGCGCCGCCTCCCGGCGTGGACGTTCAGGTCGCGCCGGATATCGGTGAAAATCCCGTTCCCGAATTCTCCAGAGCCGCCTTTCCCATCCCCGAAGTCGCGAATAACGCGGCCCTCCTCTGCAACGTCCAGCTCTCCCCCGACCCGGACGGCGTCTATCGCCGCCTCTCCCTTTTAAGCCGTTTCGACGACCGCTACCTGGCGACCCTGGGGATGGGTCCCTTTCTGGCCGCCGAACCCGACGCTCTCATCGAAGTCGACCGGGGGACTATCCGGGTGGGGAACCGCGCCATCCCCACCGATGCCGACGGCCGGGCCGTCCTCCGGTTCCGGGGGCCCACCGGCACCCACACGGCCTACAGCGCGGCGGCGGTGATCCAGTCGGAGATCCGGATGATGGAGGGCGGGGCCCCGGTGATCGCCGATCCCGACGCTTTCAAGGACAAATACGTTTTTGTGGGGTTCTCCGCGCCGGGCCTCTACGATCTGCGGCCCACCCCCGGCGGCGGCGTGTTTCCCGGCGTGGAGATCCACGCCACGGCCCTGGACAATTTCCTTTCTGGCGATTTTGTCCGGACCGTCTCCCCCCTCCAGACCTTCCTGGTGGGCGCCGCCCTGACCCTGGCCTGCGCGGCCATCGTGGCCTTTCTGACCCACCCGGCCGCCATTGTCGGCGTGGGCCTTCTCTTCGCCCTGCTGACGCCGGCTGTCGCCGTCGCTTACTACCTGAAAGGGCACTGGCTCCACCTGATGTTCTGCGAAACCGCCGTCGTCACGGCGGTCTTCCTCGGATTCGCCATCAAGTACGCCACCGAAGGCCACCAGAAACGGTTTATCAAAGACGCCTTCAAGCACTACATCAGCCCGGCGGTCATCGATCAGCTCATCAACGATCCGGACAAATTGCAGCTGGGGGGGGACCGGCGGATCCTGTCCTTCTTCTTTTCAGACATCGAATCCTTCACCACCATATCCGAAAAGATCAAAGACCCGAAGGAATTGACCGCGCTGCTCAACGAATATTTGACGGCCATGACCGACATCATCACCGAGGAGGGCGGCACCGTCGACAAATACGAGGGCGACGCCATCATGGCCTTCTGGAACGCCCCCCTGGAGTT
>JAABTM010000350.1 GCA_011389855.1 Desulfobacteraceae bacterium | reverse complement strand
TAATAAGCTCCAAGCATGGGGTAATATGTTTGATGTGTATGTGCAGATACGAACAAATGATAATGCTAACAGAGCATATTCTGACAAAGTAAGGTTGGACCAAATGCCCGGGTTTTCTAACTGCGATGTCAATTTTGACGGAAAGACAGGGCTTGAGGAAGCGATCAATGCTTTGCAGGTAACAGCTGGGATGTAAAAACCCTTGCAATTTGCTTTGAGAACTTTTTTCTCCGGTGCTGCCGCAGGTCCCGTTTCAGTCACATTTTCGTCAATCCGCCAGATCAACGGTGCCAGCGTCACCGTCATGCTGGTGGAGCAAAACGCCCGGGCCGCCCTGAAACTGGCCCACCGAGGCTATGTGATGGAAGTGGGCCGGATCGTCATGGCGGATTCCGCCAAAGCGCTGCTGACCAATCCGGATGTGGCGAATGCGTATCTGGGGGGTAAGACGTAGGCAGGTTGAATCCACGCCTCGCTTGCAATCCCATCAGGCATTCATTCCGTCAAGCCTGGAAGATATTGCTGCCAGGTTTTTGGAATATAAGGGGATTTATGTTCCGGGTTTAGTGGTTCCAATACGAATCACTGAAAAAAAAAGGGTGGGTGCAATGAAAATGCAGATTGAAAAGAGGATTATAGAGAATTTCCAGTATCTTGACACTTTGCAGCTTTCTGAAATTTTGGATTTTACCGAATTTTTGCGTTGCAGAAAAAAAAACAGAGAGCCTGATTTCAGTATAATTGATTCATTATGCGGGAAATATAAAAATTATCTTTCATACAGCGATGATTTTGCTTGGAGAAAACGGGAAGAAATAAGAATTGAAGAAGGCCCTTAACATTATCGGAAGAGAAGACAAAATATGCGAACTGGCCATCCGCCGGTTGGAAGAGAAATGCATCGCCTTTGAAAAAAAGTACCATTTGTCGCCGGATGATTTTTTCAATCTCTGGCATCAGGGAAAGATGGGCGATGATGTGGATTTCTTTGAATGGAAAGCGCTCATTGAAGGCATGGAGGAATGGCGGCGAACAAAAGAGGTGCGCTCGCACCATGGCATTTGAACGCATAACAGCGGCATGAGCAAGTTCCTCATCGTTGATGAAGGCATTTTTTGCTTCCCTGCCCCGCTTTCCTCTGCAACTCAATGATTGCCGCTAGCCCTCGAAGCGCCGCATTAACCGAATCATGATCCGGAAAATAAGCGGCGATATCCGGTTCGATCACCACAACGTTGGTTCCTTCCGCAAATCGTTTCGCATACTTGCCTTTTACCCCTCCGCTGAAATCGTATTCTTCCAACATATCGGGGTCATTTTTCATTCTCTTCATATTTTGACCTCTCCTTTTTGGTTGCCGATCGGGCGGTGATAATGCGGATTCGATCCCCCCTTTCGGTGTGGACCACAACCAGAATCCTGCTTTTGTGAGACTGCCCGATTAATACAAAACGGGTTTCCATGTCGGAATGGAGCGGGTCCTCGATTGTTCTCGATAAAGGATCGCGAAACACCGTACTCGCTTCATCAAAAGACACGCCATGGACTGTTTGATTTCTACTGGCCTTGTTCGGGTCCCATTCAAAACTCAGCCCCATAAAACAATTTTCCCCGTTGACCAATGGACTATGTTTTTTTGCAAATCGCTTAAAAGAGCCGAATACCTCTATCATACGGCAAAGGCGCCCATTTTTCAAGTCGTTCAATTCATCTATTCATCTCTTGACCCAAGACCTCGCTGCGGTTATAATGGTCCAACCATTATGATGATACGAATGATAGAGAGCGTATTTTGAATTTCCGCGCCGCCAAAAGAAACCGAATTTTCCAGGATGTTGTGACTCAGATCCAGGAGGCCATTCTCCACCGGGAGTTGAAGCCGGGGGATATGCTGCCGTCGGAGCGGGAACTGAAGGAGACCTTTGAAACCAGCCGGGGGACCTTGCGGGAGGCGCTCCGGGTGCTGGAGCAAAAGGGGCTCATCGAGATTCGCCTTGGGGCCGGGGGCGGGGCCATGGTGGTGGATGCGCCGGCCACGCCCTTGAGCGAGAGCCTGGATCTGCTGATCCGGCTCCAAAAGATCTCCCTGGATCACTTGGCGGAGTTCCGGGAGGGGGTCGAGGGGACGGTGGCGGCCCTATCCGCCGAACGGGCGACGCCGGCGGACCTGGAAGAACTTGAGGCGCTGCTCACAAAAGCGGGAGAACACGTCGAAGCCGGCCCGGCCCGATGGGACGCTTTCGTGGCGGCCGACAAGGGGACCCACCAGGCCCTGGCGCGGATCGCCGGCAATCCGCTCTACATCCTCATTCACCAGATGGTCCACGACAACATCCACCGGTATTACGACCGGCTACTGTCCATCGACGGTGATCGGATGAAGCAAAACTACCGGGACCTGGAAGATATCGTATCCGCGGTTCGAACGGGAGACGCCGACGCCGCCCGGCGGGCGGCCCAGCGCCATGTCCGGCGGTTCGGGGGCTACATGCGGGAATCCCTGCCGGCGGACCGGGCGGCCGATTTGAACGGCAACGGGAACAGGACCTTTTAAACCGTGTTTTCAGAGCAAAAAGGGGGCAACACCATGGACGGAAAGGATTACATCGCAAGGGACGCCATCGCGCTGGCGGAAAAATGGCAGGATCGCGCCAACGGGATCGTGACCCGGGAGGAACGGGCCATCCAGGAGCAGATGATGCGGCTGCTGCGGGATCCGGTGAACAAGGTGGTTCTCACCAAGATGATCGACCAGAGCTTCCGGGCCGACGACCCGGCCCGGGTGGCCGACCAGGTCAACTTCGTGCTGCGGAGGTTCGGCGTGCCCAAGTTTTTCAGTCCCATCGAGCAGATGCTCATGCGGGTCTTCCTGGCCGTGGGCCGCCACTTCCCGTCCATTTCGGTTCCCAAGATGGTCGAAAAAATGCGGGAGGACAGCGCCCGGGCCGTGGTGCCGGGCGAAGACGAGGTTCTCTATCCCCATCTCCGGAAGCGGAAGCGGGAGGGCGTCCGGATGAACATCAACCACATCGGCGAAGTGGTTCAGGGCGAGGAAGAGGCCCAAAAGCGTCTCGACAGCTACCTCAAGGATCTCCGGGATCCCGAGATCGAATACATCTCCGTCAAAATCTCCACCATTTATTCCCAGATCAGCGGCCTGGCCTTCGAGAACACCGTCGCGGAACTCATGGACCGCCTGTCCCGGCTCTACCGCGCGGCGGCGGAAAACACCTTCACTCACGAGGACGGCCGGTCGGTCCCCAAATTCGTCAACCTCGACATGGAGGAATACCGGGACCTTGAGATCACCGCCCAGGCCTTCATCCGGACCCTGGGCCTGCCCGAGTACAAAAACCACGCGGCGGGCATCGTCCTCCAGGCCTACCTGCCCGACTCCTTCGGCATGCAAAAATACCTCACGGAATGGGCCAAAAAGCGGGTGGCCGGCGGCGGGGCCCCCATCAAGATCCGCATCGTCAAGGGCGCCAACATGGAGATGGAGCTGGTGGAATCCTCCATCAACAACTGGCCCCTGGCCCCCTACGACAACAAGCGGGACGTGGACGCCAACTACAAGCGGATGGTCGATTACGGCATGCGGCCGGAGAACATGCGGGCCGTCCACCTGGGCATCGCCTCCCACAACCTCTTCGAGCTGGCCTACGCCTTTAAAATGGCCCAGTTCCACGGCGTGACCGAGTATTTCTCCTTCGAGATGCTGGAGGGCATGGCCGATCACATCCGCCGGGCCATCCAGGAGATCTCCGGCGACATCCTTCTCTACGCGCCGGTGGCCACCAAGGACCAGTTCATCAACGCCATCGCTTACCTCATCCGCCGGCTGGACGAAAACACCGGTAAGGAGAATTTCCTCCGGTATTCCTTCAACCTGACCACGGACTCCAAAGAGTGGCGGTTCCTGAAAGACCAGTTCCTGGAGGCCTATCGCCACCGAAACGATGCACCGGACGGAACCTATCGGATCCAGGACCGGGCCGCCGAAACCTTCCCGGAAAAGATGGGGCCGTTTTATACAAATCAGTTCGTCAACGAGCCGGACACGGACTGGTCCCTGACCGCCAACCGGAAATGGGCCGAAGGCATCCGGGACAAGTGGATGCGGTCGGCGGACGACGATCCCCCTCGGATCCCCGTCGTGGTCGCCGGAAAGGAAATCTTCGACGGCCGAAAGCAGCGGGAGTTCATCGATCCGGGCCGTTACAGCGAAAAGATCGTGACCGCCCGGTACGCCCTCGGCACGCCCGAGGACGCGGAAACCGCCGTGGCCGCGGCCAAGGCGGACCCCGACGGCTGGCGGTCCCTGTCCTTCAAGGAACGGAACGAAATCCTGGCCCGGGCCGCCATGGAGCTGCGGAAGGCCCGGGGCGACCTCATCGGCGCGGCGGCGGCCAACACGGGCAAGGTCTACACCGAAGCCGACCCGGAGGTCTCCGAGGCCGTCGATTTCACGGAATTCTACCCCTGGACCACCGACATCTACACCGGCATGGAGAACATCCGGTGCGGGGGCAAGGGCGTGGGGCTGGTGATCTCTCCCTGGAATTTTCCCATCGCCATCCCCACCGGCGGCATGGCGGCGTCCCTGGCCGCCGGCAACACCGTCATCTTCAAGCCGGCGTCCGCCGCGGCGGCCACGGCCTACGAGGTCTGCCAGTGCTTCTGGCGGGCCGGGGTGTCGAAAAACACCCTCCAGTTCCTGCCTTGCTCCGGGTCGAAGGTGGGGGGCAAACTGACGAACCATCCGGACGTGGACTACATCATCCTCACCGGCGGCACCGACACGGGCATGAAGATCATCCAGGAGCGGCCCGGCGTCTACCTGGCGGCGGAAACCGGCGGCAAGAACGCCACCGTGGTCACGTCCATGTCGGACCGGGACCAGGCCATCAAGAACGTCCTCCATTCGGCTTACAGCAACACCGGGCAGAAATGCTCGGCCACGTCGCTGCTCATCCTGGAAAAGGAAGTTTACGAGGACGCCCATTTCCGGAAAGCTTTGGTGGACGCCGCCAAAAGCCTCTACGTGGGATCACCCTGGCGGT